>CAIWVP010000160.1 GCA_903916195.1 uncultured Verrucomicrobiota bacterium
CGACGGTTCTCTGGAGCATGAGCGTCTCGACGAGCATCGCTTTGATCGCGTCGCGAAGGGCTCGCGGGGCGGTGGGCCGGTTCATCGGGGTACCCTGCCCGTGCCCCATGGATGCCCGTCGTCACAGCAGAAAGACCCGAGGCTGCGGGCACGGATCGGACCTCGGGGCCCTGCGCAGCGCTGCGGCCATCTGCGCGCCACGGCCGGCGGGTCGAACGGAGTTCCTGCCGACCATCAGGACCCATGCGCCGTCGCCGTGCCGTTCTCTCGCTCTGTTCTTGGACCGACGCCTATGGTCCAATCCGCCTCCGTGTCCGCCGATCCTTCCGTCGCAACCACGCCCGGTTGGCAGCACCCTCTGCCCGGGCGCCTGCACAAACCGGTGCTCGGCCTCTTCGTCGGCTGGCTCGCCGTCTCTTCCGTCGTGCTCGCGCTGCGGTTGCCATGGCCGGTGGAGCTGCCTTGGCTCGACGCGCTGCTCTGGCCGCTTGCCGCGGCGACGTTGCTCGTCGGCCTCGCCCGCCGGTTGCCGCTGCAGAACGTCGTCGCCACCGCGTTGCTCGCCGGCGGCATCGGCCTGGCGGTGCACTGGATCGGCGGCGTCACCGACGTGCCCTTCGGTCGGCGCGAATCCAGCGGTCTGATGGGCGACCGGCTGCTGCGGCACGTGCCGTGGGGGTTGCCCTTCGTCTGGATCACGCTCGCCATCGCCTGCCGCGGCGTGGCCCGGCTCATCCTGCGCCCTTGGCGCAAGCTCACCTACTATGGCTTCTGGGTGATGGGCGTCGCCGCGCTGCTCTCGCTGCTGACCGCCCTGGCGCTCGAGCCCTTCGCCCATGCGCGGGCCTGGTGGGTGTGGGAGACGCCGCGCGGTGTCTGGGCATGGCAAACCGCGCCGTGGGTGGACTTCCTCGGATGGCTGCTCACCACCCTCGCGATCTACGGGTTCACCACGCCGTGGTTGCTCAACAAACAGCCGGTGAAGCAGCCGACCGACTGGCATCCGCTGCTCGTGTGGGGCCTGCTGTCGGCGTTCCTGACATTGGGCAACGCGCTTGCCGGTGCATGGGACGCCGTGGTGCTCGTCTCGGTCGGCGCGGGGTACGCGGTCCACCGCGCGGTGCAGGGCGGACGCTGGTGACGGCACCACGGGCTAACGCGGCTCCGCGGAAACCTCGGTCGGTGCGGGCTTCTTCCGCAGCCCCAACCTGGAGACGCGCAGGCCGGCGAGCTCCTCGACCGTCAGCTCGAACCGACCCAGGTGGACGCGGTCGTTTCGCTTGGGGAAGCCGCCGAGCTGCTGCGTGATCCATCCGCTCACGGTCGCGACGTCCGGCACATCCAAGGTCTCGCCGGTGAGCTCCGCCAACTCGAAGAGCGGCAGCGCGCCGTCGAGTTCCCAGGCGTCTTCGCCACGCCGGACGAGGCGGGGCTTCTCGTGGTCGAACTCGTCCTGGATCTGGCCGACGAGTTCCTCGAGCACGTTTTCCAAGGTGATCATCCCGGTGGTGCCGCCGTATTCGTCGACCACGAGCGCGAAGTGCAGCTTCCGGTCGAGGAAGAGCTGGAGGAGCTTCTCCAGCCGCGCGGTCTCGGGCACGTGGATCAGTTTGCGCGCGTGGGCGGCGAGGTCCGCGCCGGTGCCGGCCGTGCCGCGGTGGGCGAAGAGGTCCTTGCAATGCACCACGCCGATCGAGCGATCGAGGTCGCCGGCCTCGCAGAGCGGGAAGCGCGAATAGCGGGACCTCTCCGCCACCTCCAGGCATTCGGCGAAGGGCATCGCGGTGCCGAGCGCGGTGATCTCGCGGCGCGGGCGCATGACGTCCGCGACCACGCGGCGCCGGAGGTCGAGAGCGTTGAGCACCAGCTCGCGGCTGAGATCGGACGCGAGGTTCTCGCGGCTGGTCGCCATGAACATCAGGCGCAGCTCCTCCTCCGAGTGAGCACCCTCCTCCTCGAGCGAATCGATGCCGAACCGCGCCAGCAACCAGCGGGCGCTGGTGTCGATCAACCAGATGAGCGGGTGTGCGAACTTCAGGAACCACGACAACGGCCGGGCCACGCCGAGCGCGACCGCCTCGGTCTTCTGGATGGCCAACGCTTTCGGGACCATCTCGCCGACGATGATGAGCACGAAGGTCACCGCCAGGAACCCGCCCCAGGACACCGTCTCGACCAGCCAGTGGTGGTGAGCGAGCCCGAGCCGGGTGAGCACCGGCATCGCCGCGACCTCGACGAGCGGCTCCACGAAGCGCCCGAGCGCGAGGCTGGCGAGCGTGATGCCGAGCTGTGTGGCGCTGATGCAGGCGTTGATGTTCTGCTTGAGGCCCCGGGCGATCCGCGCCGCCCCTTTGCCCCGAGCGATGAGGGCGTCGAGCTGGCCGTCGCGGATCTTCACGAGGGCCAGCTCGGCCGCGACGAAGAAACCGTTGAAGACGATCAGCAGGAGCGCGAGCCCGAGCTTCAGCGCGATGGTGAGCAGCAGGTCCGGGTTCATGCGCGAGGAAGCGGGGCAGGGGGCGCGGGGCGCAGGGCGGGGGATGCGGTGGCCGGGCGGGACCCGTCGGCGGCTTTCCTGTCATCCGTCGCCCGCACCGGATCGCGTCTCACAACGACACCTTCCCGAAGAGCACGCGCAGGATGTCGCCGATGGAGACGATCCCGCGCTCCTTGCCGGTGGCGTCCACGATGATCGCCAGGTGTTCGCCGCCGCGTTGGAGACGTTGGAGCGCATCCTCCAGACGCGTCGATTCGTCGAGGAAGAGCGCCGGACGCAGCCAATCGCCGGCCGTCGGGCGTGCCGGTGCGGCCTCGCCGTGGAGCAGGTTGCGCAGGCTCACCACGCCGACGATCCGCCGCGGACCCGTCGCGCGGTCCCACACCGGCAACCGCGTGTGGTGCCGGTCGCGGCAGAGCGCGAGCACCTCGGCGACGGGTGCGGCCGCGGCGACGGTGTCGGCTTTCTCCAGCGGCGTCGCGATCTGCCCGACGGTGCGCGTCTGCAGGTCGAGCACGCGGTCGATGAGCGTGCGCTCCGCCGGATTCAGCGCCGCGCCGCTCTCCTGCATCAGCGCGCGGAACTCGTCGCGGTTGCCGAAGAGACGACCGGTGAGCGCGCGCCCGCCGGTGAGCAGCAGCAGCAGCGCCGCGAAGCGCCCGACGAAGGCGACCAGCGGCGAGAGCGCGAAATGCAGGATGCGGAAGAGCCACACCAGCCGGAGGCAGAGACGGTTGGGGAAGAGCCGGAACAGCGTCTTCGGCAGCAGCTCGCTGAAGAGGTACACGACCGCTCCGACCCCGATGAACGCGCACCAGAACAGCACCGGCCGATCGCCCAGCGCCTCGTGCAGGTCCATGGTGATCAGCCCCACGGCCGCGAAATTGGCGAGCGTGTTCCCGACCAGGATGGTCCACAGGAAGTTCTCCGGGTGGTCGAGGTAGCCGAGCAACGTGCGCGCGCCTGAACTCCCCTCGCGCAGCCATTGCCGGATGCGCAGGCGGCTCAGCGCCATCACGCCCGTCTCCATGCCGGACATGAAGAACGACAGGACGAGCCAGCCCCCGATCCCGAGCCAATGGAGCCAGAACGAGATCACGCCGGCCCTCCCGTCTCCACCAGGAGCTCGCGCACGCGCCGGTCGTCGGCTGCCTTCACGGTGAGTGTGAGGCCGCGGAACGAGAACGTTTCGCCGACGGTCGGCACCACCTCGGCGAGCTTCACCGCGAGGCCGCCCAAGGTGTCGACCCCGGAGACCTCGCCGAGCGCCGGATGTTCCCGGCAGAAGTCGTCCAAGCGCATCAGGCCGTTCACGCGCCAGCGTCCCGCGCCGAGCTTCTCCATCACGAACCCGGCCGCCTCGCCCTCGCCGCGGATCGGGCCGACGACCGCTTCCAGCATGTCCTCCAGCGTCACCAGCCCGGCGGTGCCACCGAACTCGTCGAGCACGATGGCCAGGCCGCGCTGCTGGCGCTGCAGCGCCTGGAGCAGCAGCAGCAGGTTCATGCTCTCCGGGACGAAGGACGGGAACTCCAGCGCCTCGTCGAGCCCGGTCTCGGGGTCGAGCAGGAGCGTCCGCGTGTTGAGCAGCGCGACGATCGTGTCGGGTGTCTCGTCGTACAACGGGATGCGATGGTGCCCTGCTTTGCGCGCCGCGGCGATGAGCTCCTCGGGCGGCAGGTCGTCGGGCAGCATCACCATCTGCGCCCGGGGACGCATGATGTCCCGGGCCGTGCGCTGGTCGAGCGAGAGGATCTGGAGGATCAGCTCCTTCTCGGCCCGGCCGAGCGCGCCCTGCTGGTGGGCCAGTTCGACGAGGTCGGCGTATTCCTCGTCGGAGACGGCGCTCTGGGGCTTGATCGAGCGGGGCGTGAGCACGCGGAGCACCGTGTCCATCAGGCCTTGGGCCAGGCGCCGGACCGGCCGGCTGAGGCGCACGAGCCATTCCAGCGGCACGGCGACCAGGAGCGCCCAGGCGTCGGGACGGCGCACGGCCAGGGCCTTGGGCGTGACCTCGCAGAAGAGCAGCAACGTCGCGAACAACCCGAGCGCGGACAGGGCGAGCGGCCATCCGCTGTGGATCGACGCCAACAACGCGAACGCGACGAAGAACGCGTTGGTGAGCGAGTTGCCGAGCACCAATGTGGCGAGCAGGTCATCGGGTCCGGACAGCAGTCGGACCACCACCGCGGCGCGGGCCGGCCGCGTCTCGACGAGGCGTTTCGCGCGCCAGAGACCGAGCGAGAAGAAGGCCGATTCCGCCGCCGCAAAGAAGAAGCTCGCCGCCGCCAAAGTCAGCAGCAGCGGGATGATCACGGCCAGTGGCAGGTCCACCCGGCCACGATGGACGCGATCGGACCGGTGTTCAATGCCGGGGCGATCGGATTCCGGCACGCGTCCCGGGAGCGGCCGGCGGGCCCCGCTCCGCCAGGGCTCACGAGACCCGCAGCCAGACGGTCTTCAGGTACGCGGGCTCGTCGCGGCTCACCGGGAAATCCGGCGGCTGCGGCACGTAGTGTTCCTGCACCGGGCGCCGTCCGGCGGCGAGGACGGCACCGCGGACCTGCGCGAGGAACGTCTCGGGCAGCAGCCGCGCCGCGTTGGTGGACGCGAGGAGCACGCCACCGGGTTTGAGCACGCGCAGCGCGTGGCCGACCAGCTCGCCGTAATCGTCCTCCGCACGGAAATCGCCGTGCTCCTTCGAGCGCGAGAAGGTGGGCGGATCGAGCAGGACGGCATCGAACTGACGCCCCTTCTTCCCGAGACGCTGCAGCCAGTCGAACACGTCGCCGAAGATGAAGTCGTGCGCCGCCGGATCGAGGCCGTTCGCCGTGAAGTTCCGCCGGCCCCAGTCCAGGTACTTGCGCGAGAGGTCGAGGCTCGTCGTCCGGGCGCCGCCGATCGCCGCGGCGACGCTGAAGGCGCAGGTGTAGGCGAAGCAGTTGAGAACCTCCTTGCCGGCCGGGCCGCCGGGGAAGAGCGGGAATCCCCCGGCCACATGGCCCGTGAGGAGCCGTCGGCGGTTGTCGCGCTGGTCGAGGAAGATCCCGACCGAATAACCTTCCGCGAAGCTCAGCTCATACCGCGCTCCGTTCTCTCGCACCGTGAACCGCTC
>CAIWVP010000161.1 GCA_903916195.1 uncultured Verrucomicrobiota bacterium
CCGACAACTGTCCGAAGACCTCACGCCGTTCTGGGTCGCGGCAATGGTGGTGGTCGTCGGTTGTCTGGTCGCGGCGGGTTCGTGGTGGGCGGAACGTAAAGTGGGGCTGCTCTTACGGAAGGAGACCGACGCCACCACGGTGTTCAGCACACGATGGTGGGCGGAGGCGGTCCACCGGCATGATTTGCTTCACGGGTTGGAGTTGACACTCTTCGACTGGCGGGTCCGCCAAGCGGCAGATTCGGCCAACGCGCTCTCACCGAAACTGCGATTGGTGCTCGCAGGCGATTCCACCATCCAGAGCCTCCGACTGCGCTATCCGCTCGGCGAGGTGTTCGGGGTGACGTTTCCTCGTCAACTCTATGCACGGGTCCTGCGTGAACTCGGGGCCCAAGGGGCGAAGGTCGTGGCGTTCGACGTCCTTCTGTCCGACGACCGTCCGGACCATCTCGGGGTGTCGCTTCCGGGAAGCACGAACCGGGTGAGTTCGGACGGCTTTTTCGCCGATCAGATCGCTGCGCACGGCCGGGTCGTGCTGGGCACGTTGGCCGACGATCCGCCGGCTCCGCGCTTCCGCAATGTCGCCTACGCGCTGGGAGGGGTCGATTCTCCCCGCGATATCGACGGTTCCGCCCGCCGGGTGAGGGCGTTCATCGACTGCCGCTACATCGGCAACCAGCTCATCAACTACGCGACCAAGCGGGGGCTGTACGTGGAATTGGATCCGACGAATTCCGTCCACTTGGTCGATCCAGCCGGAGAACGAGGCTTGGTGCTTCCTGTCGCACCGGACGGACAGGTCGAGCTGCCCATGGGAGGGGCCCGCATCTCGTTGCCGGCGTTCGAGGATCGTCGCGTCTGGCACATGGGGGTCGTGCTGGCGGCAGAGGAACTGGGTCTGGATCTCGCGTCCGCGGCCGTCGGCCCGCGGGAGATCGTCCTGACGGGCACCAACGGCGTCCGGCGGGTGATCGCAACCGGTCCGGGAAACACGATGATGGTCGACTGGAGCGTCACGTCGTCGAGCGTGCCTGCCCAATCCATGGAGCACCTGCTGTACGAAGACATGGTCCGGCAGTCGGGGCGTCGGACCAACCAGGCCGATTTTTACCAAGGAAAACTGGTGGTCTTCGGATCGGTCGCGACCGGCAACAACCTGGCCGATATCGGGCCGACCCCATTGGCTCCGAGCGATTTCCTGGTATCGACCTATGTCAACGTCGCCAATTCGCTGTTGCTGGACCGGATGGTCCATCGGTGGCCGCTTTGGGCCGAGCTGGGCCTGCAGCTGGTGCTCTCGCTGATCGCTGCCGGATTGACGTGGCGACTTCGTCTGATCGTCGCCGAGCTCACGGTCTTGGCGATCGGCTTGGCCTATCTTGGTGCGGCGATCGCGTGCTACGTCCAGTGGAGGCTGTGGGTTCCGATCGTGTGCCCGCTTGTTCTCGGTTTGGCCTCGAACCACGCGGCGATGCTCGTCTGGCGTGTCTTCTTCGAGCAGAAGGAACGGCAACGCGTCCGGTCGGTGTTCTCCCGGATCGTCGCGCCCGAGGTCGTTCAAGAGCTGCTCAAGGCCGACCGCGTCGGCCTCGGCGGAGCCCGGCGAAAGCTCACGGTCTTCTTCGCGGACGTCCGTGGGTTCACGGAGATGACCGACCGTTATCAGGCCGCCGCTGAGGAACACGTGCGCCGCCAAGGGTTCGGCGAGGCCGAGACGGAGCGATATTTCGAGCAACAGGCGAGGGAGGTCCTCGACACGGTGAACCTGTACCTCGCGACGATCGCGGATGTCGTGAAAGCCCATAAGGGCACGCTCGACAAGTATATCGGCGATTGCGTGATGGCCTTCTGGGGCGCGCCCGCGTCGGATCCACGGCACGCGGTCAACTGCGTCCTCGCCGCGATCGACGCCCAACGGGCGGTGCACCGGCTCAACGACGACCGCGCCGCCGACAACGCTCGGCGCGAAGAAGAGAACAAGGCCCGCGCCGCGGCCGGTGGACCGCTTTTGCCGTTGCTTCAGCAGCTCTCGCTCGGCACCGGCATCAACACGGGCACGATGACCGTCGGTCTGATGGGCAGCGATGCGCACATCCTCAACTATACGGTCTTCGGTCGGGAGGTGAACCTTGCTTCGCGGCTGGAAGGCGTTTCCGGGCGGAGCCGGATCATCATCGGCCACGGTACCTACGAAGAACTTCTACGGCATGCGCCGGAACTGGCTGCCCTGTGCGTCGCACTGGAACCGGTCACCGTGAAAGGCTTCCGGGACACCGTCCGGATCCACGAGGTGCCGTGGCGACAGGCCGAGACCGCCGCGGTAGGGATCGCGGGGCCCCGGCCTCGGGCAGCATGAACGGTTTCAGCGGTTGTCGCCGTCCAGCAGCGAGCCGAGACCGCCGAGCATGGAGCCCTCTTCGCGTCCGCCGCGCCCCGTGATGCGGGAGGCCTGGACGATGCGGTCCGCCATGCGGCTGAGCGGGAGCGATTGCAGCCAGACTCTTCCCGGACCGCGCAGCGTCGCGAAAAACAGGCCTTCGCCGCCGAAGAGCGCCGACTTGACCCCTCCGACGAACTTGATGTCGAAGTCCACGCCGCGCGTGAAACCGACGACGCAACCTGTGTCCACCCGCAACATCTCACCCGGTGCAAGGTCGCGGCTGATCATGGTGCCGCCGGCGTGGATGAAGGCCCATCCGTCGCCCGTGAGACGTTGCATGATGAAGCCTTCGCCACCGAACAAGCCCGTGCCGATGCGCTTGTTGAACGCGATGCCGACGCTCACGCCTTTGGCGGCGCAGAGGAACGAATCCTTTTGCGCGATGATCTCGCCCCCGAGCTCGGCGAGGTGGAGCGGGATGATCTTGCCCGGATACGGCGCGCCGAAAGCCACCTTCGACCGGCCCGCCCTCCGGTTCTGGAACACCGTCATGAAGAGCGATTCACCGGTCAGGAGCCGCTTGCCGGCGCCCATCAACGCGCCGAGGAAACCGCTGTTCTGCGAGGAGCCATCGCCGAAGATCGTCTCCATCTCGATCCCGTCCTCCATGTACATCATGCCGCCGGCCTCGGCGACGACGGCTTCTTGGGGATCGAGCTCTATCTCGACGAATTGAAGGTCGTCGCCGTACACTTTGTAGTCGATCTCGTGCATCGTAGGCATCGTAGGGTCTCCTGGTCTTTGTTGTCGGATGATGTACCCGCCGGTCATCGGCGTGGTTTCAAAAAATCCGACCAAGGGATGGCAGAAAGGGCCCGCGCCGCAAATGGACGGATGGGGTCACGGTTCCATCGGTGGTCTGCGGCGGGCCTGCGGGCACGAGGCGGCCAAGGCGGGCGGTCAAGGCAGGCGGGTCACCTTCAGGTCGTCGAAACGGATCGGCGTCCCGGCGAACGGCATGCCCCAGGTTCCGGATTTGCCCGCAGGGAGGACCTTGGCCTCGGTGATCGAGACGACCGGCGCTGCAGGCTCCGCCGTGCCGGCGGTCCATGCCTTGCCCTCCACTGCGAACTCATCGTCCTTCACCTTGCGGACCGAGAGGCGGAGTTCCGTCCACTCGCCGCTCTTCCAGTCGAACGGCGCGGTGGCTGCCACGGTGTCGCCCTTGAACAGCTCGATCGCCTTCTTCGCAGGTGTGACCTGGAGGCGGTAGCCGCTCGCGCCGTTGACCCCGATCCCGAAGGTCGGGAACTTCCGGCCCGATCTCGAAGTTTGGATGCGGGCCGCCGAGGTCACGCCGAAGGGTTCGCTCGGGCCGAACAAGAACCCGAAGCTTTCCAGCGGTGCGCCGGGCAGCTCGAAAAACCGCTGGCCGCCTTCCTCTTTCACAGCGAACTGGCCGTCGAGGATCAACAGTTCGTCGGGCTGCGAGCCGATTTCCGCTTTGCTGAAATCCTGGGAGTACAACGGGTCCGCCCCGATCGTCGGGAAGGCGATTGCGAGGACGGCGGTCGCAGCGGTGAGGAATCGTTTCATGCGGGTGAAATTAGGCGGCGGTCGGACGCATCGCAACGCCGCCGCATTCGGTCGGTCGGCGGCGCGGCTTCCGGGATCCTCACCGGTGGATTGGCGTCCCTCGGCTTCCGGTCCATAGTCGCGCCATGCGTCTCCTCGTCGCCGTCACCGGTGCCAGCGGCTCGGTCTATGCCCAGCGGTTGCTCGACCATCTCGACCCGGCCGAGCATGAGGTGCACGTCATCTTCAGCCAATACGCGTCCGCCGTGCTCGCCGAGGAACTGCCGGACGGTCTGAAGCTGCGGGCCGGTGTCCGGCAGCACGGCGCCCGCTCGATGAACCTGCCGTTCGCCAGCGGATCGAACCCGCCGGACGCGATGGTCGTCATCCCGTGCAGCATGGGCACGCTGGGACGCATCGCCCACGGCCTGAGCTCCGACGCGCTCCTGCGCTGCGCCGACGTGATGTTGAAGGAACGGAGGAAGCTCATCCTTGTGCCGCGCGAGACGCCTCTGTCGCTGGTCCATGTGAAGAACTTCGAGCTGCTGCTCCTGGCGGGAGCGCAGATCCTGCCGGCGAACCCCTCCTACTACACGCGTCCCACGACCGTCGAGCAGGTGGCCGACACCGTGGTGGCGCGGGTGCTGGACCATCTCGGGGTGCGGCACAGCTTGGCTTCGCGTTGGCGGGACGAGCCGGAGTGAACCTGCATGTCCTGCCCCCGCCGTCCGGGCATCATCGGCGGGAATGATCTTTTCCATCCTCGCGCCTCCATCCGTTAAGGTCTTCCCATGTTCCGTCTCTTGGCCAAGTGGGGCTCGTTCGTCAAAGTCAGCCACACGCTCTTCGCCCTGCCGTTCGCGTTGGCGTCGATGGTGGTGGCCGCGCGCCCGACCCGTGGATGGCCGGGGTGGCGGGTCTCGTTGCTCGTGTTGGCGGCGATGGTCTCGGCGCGGACGTGCGCGATGGCTTTCAACCGGATCGTGGACCGGAGGTTCGACGCGGCCAACCCGCGGACGGCGGACCGCCATCTCGTCACCGGCGAGATCGGGCTCGGCAGCGCCGTCCTGCTCTGCGTGCTCGCGGCGGCGGGTCTGGTCGGCGCGGCCTGGGGGCTCAACCCGCTTTGCTTCCTGCTTTCGCCGGTCGCGCTGTTCTTCGTGTGCTTCTATTCGCTCACCAAGCGGTTCACCGATTTCACGCATGTCTGGCTGGGCATCGCGCTCGCCATCGCTCCGATCGGGGCCTGGCTCGCGGTCACGGGACGCGTGGAGTTCCTGCCCGCGGTGGACGGGGCCACAGGGCTGGTCGCGCTGCGCCACGGCGCGGTGGTGCCGCTGGTCCTGGCGGCGTCCGTCGTGCTGTGGCTGGTCGGGTTCGACATCATCTATGCGACGCAGGATTTCGAGTTCGATCGCGCGAACGGCCTGCGTTCGCTCGTCGTGCGCTGGGGACCCGATAACGCCTTGGGAGTCGCGTTCATCGCGCACATCTTCATGTGGGCGCTGCTCGTGGTGTTCGGGCTGCTCAACGGCTTCCGCCTCGCGTATTGGGTCGGCCTGGTGCTGATCGGCGCGTTGCTTGTGTCGGAGCATCTCTTGGCGCGGAAGCGGGACCTCCGCTTGGTGAACCTCGCGTTCTTCAAGCTGAATGCCGTCATCAGCATGGTCTTCGTGTCCGTGACGGTCTGCGAGGTGGCGTTCCCCTGGTTCCGGCTGCGCTGGTACTGAACGGCCCGGCCCCCGGGTGGGGCCGGCGTCCGCGTCGGCTCAGAGACCGAGCGACTTCACGAGGCGCATCAACGACCAACCGAGGCCGGCGGTCAGCGGCAAGGTGAGGAACCATGCCCATATGATCCGCTCGACGACGCTGAGCTTGAGCGCGCTGAACCGCTTCGCGCAGCCGACGCCCATGATGCTCGTGGTGATGGCGTGGGTCGTGGAGACCGGCATGCCGAAGGATTGCGCGACCATCAGCACCGTCGCTGCCGTCGTCTCCGCGGCGAAACCGTGGATCGGTTGCAGCTTCACCATCTTGTGGCCCATCGTGCGGATGATCTTCCATCCGCCGGCGGCCGTGCCCGCAGCCATCGTCAGCGCGCAGGCGACCTTGATCCAAGGGGCGATGAACTCCTTGCCGTCGGCATCCTTGATCATCGGGTGCCCGAGGAACGAGAGCCAATCGGGGAGGTCGTGCAGCGTGCCGGCCTTGGATGCGGCGACCAGGGTGAGGGCGATGATGCCCATCGTCTTCTGCGCGTCGTTGGAGCCGTGGCTGAAGCCCATGTAGGCGGCGCTGGCCAGCTGGAGCTTGCCGAACCACAGGCCCACGGTGCGCGGCCGCCAGTTCCGCACGAGCACGTAGAGCCCCGCCATCAGGAGGAAGCCGGTCACGAAACCTGCGACCGGCGAGGTGAACATCGGGATGACCACCTTGATGAGCAGCCCTTTGCCCTCCCACCAGTGGTTTTTGCCGGGCTCGGACCAGATCAACGACCGCCAATCGCCGTCGGCCGTCGCCAGTGTCGCGCCGACCAGGCCTCCGACCAGAGCGTGGGTGGAGCTGCTCGGGATCCCGGACCACCATGTGAGCAGGTTCCACACGATGCCCGCGAGCAGGGCGCAGATGATGGTCTGGGTGGTGACGAACTCGGTGTGGACGAGGCCGGAGGTGATGCTCTTGGCCACCGCGTTGCCCCAGAGCGCGCCGCCGAGGTTGGTGACCGCCGCGAGCAGGATGGCCAAGCGCGGGGTGAGGACCTTGGTCGAGACGACGGTGGCGATGGAGTTGGCCGTGTCGTGGAAGCCGTTGATGTATTCGAACACCAGCGCCACGAGGATGACCACGAACAGCAGCGTCATGGCCGGGGCGTCAGGAGTTCTTGAGGACGATGTGGAAGATGATGTTGCCGGCGTCGCGGCAGCGGTCGATGACCTTCTCGAGCAGTTCGTAGAGATCCTTGAGCGCGATCACCCGGATCGGGTCGCTCTCGCCGTTGTAGAGCCCGCGGAGGAGCTCCATCATCAGCTTGTCGGCCTCGCCCTCGAGGTACTGCAGCTTGTCGTTCTGCTCTTTCACCACGTCGAGCTTGGATCGGCGCAGGTGCTTGACGAGCTCTTCGACGGTGCCGATGGCGCTCTCGAGCAACTGGACCTGGCGGCTGAAATCCGCCGAGCCGACCTGGGCGCGGCTGAGCAGCAGGCGCTCCCCGAACTTCTCGAGCGTCTTGGGGATCTTGTAGAGCGCGGTGCTGAGGGCCTCGATGTCCTCGCGTTCGAGCGGCGTGACGAACGTCTGCGTCAGCCGGGTGCTGAGTTCCTCGGTGATCCGCTTGTCCTTCTTGCGCAGCAACGCGAACTCGTCCAGCGCTGCGCCGCCGCTTCCCGGCGTCCCGAGCAGGCGGACGAGCAGACGGACGCTTTCCCGCGCTTCCTCGGCGGATTTCTCCAAGAGATCGAAGAACACGTCGTCGCGGCCGAGAAGCTTTTGCAGTGAGAACACGGACGAATCGTCACATAAACGTGACCTGTGTCACAGCTGAAACCGGATAAGTCGGACAAAAACGTGTTGTGATGGCCTGTAAGTGTCATCAGCGACCGAGCCGACGTGGGGCGGCGTTTTGTGGCGACGAGAGTCCCCTCGAAAGCGCGAGGCCGTGCGTCGATCGTCCGCACGGCGCGGACGGACCTTGGCGATGGACTCGTGGTCTCGGCGCGACCTATCGGACAGTTTGCCACCCGCGTCGAAGTACGGGAGCATGCGTTCCGACATCGGCGTCACCCATCATGAGCGGCAGCAAACGGATCCCGACCGACGGTGGACAGAATCTCGTCCAGAACCCCTTCGCGTCCCTGAGCATCGAAGGCCTGCCTGCGGCACCGGAGCCTCCCATGGCCTCGGCGGTGCCGTCTGCTCCGGTCAGACCGCAGAAGAACCGTGGCCGGGTGGAGATCCGCCGCACCACCGCGCATCGCGGGGGCAAGACGGTCACCGTCGTCTCGGGCTTCGTCGGGATCGGGCTGCCGGAGAAGGAGAAGCTTGCGAAGGCCATGCAGAAAGCCTGCGGCACGGGCGGCACGGTGAAAGAAGGCGCCATCGAGATCCAGGGCGACCAGCGTCCCGAGGTCGCGCGGATCCTGACCGAAGCCGGCTTCCGGCCCGTCTTCGCCGGCGGATGAACGACGACCGCACACCACCGGCTCCCGGGAACCGTCCGCTACGGGCCGGAGCGATCCCGGATACTCTCCACGAGGAGCCGACGCTCACGATGCGTCCGATCGGGTTCATCCGTTCGCCGAAGCGGGTGAAGTTCCAGGCACGACATCAGCCGGAGGAGACCGAGGAGGACCGCAGCATCTTGGAGCTCCTGCCGGGCAGCGACCATGAACAGTCGTTGCGCGATCTCGCGGGGTTCTCCCGCGTGTGGCTGCTGTGGTGGTTCCATCGCAACACGACCTGGCGTCCGCTCGTCCTGCCGCCGCGCGGCCCGGCGAAGAAGCGCGGCGTGTTCGCCACGCGTTCGCCGCACCGCCCGAACCCTCTCGGGCTGACACCGGTCCAGTTGATCGCGGTCGAAGGCCGACGTCTCGTGCTCGGCCCGAGCGATCTGGTCGACGGCACGCCGGTCTTCGACATCAAGCCCTACATCCCGGTCTACGATTCCTTTCCGGACGCGAGGGCTGGATGGCACGACGAGGTCGATGCCGCGCTGGGTGCGCCGCCGTCCTACGCGGTCCGTCTCTCGGCGCCGGCAGAAGAGCAGGCGAAGTGGTTGCGCGAAGGCTGGGGGATCGATTTCTGCACGCGGATGGTCGAGTTGCTGGCCCGTGATCCGTCGCCCCACCGCTCGCGTCGGATCCGCCGCCGCGGCGGTGGGCGGTTTGAGATCGGCTGCGGTGCATGGCGTGCGTTCTTCGCTGTCGACGGGAAGAGCGTCGAGGTGCTTGCGCTGGATGCCGCGTATCCGCTCCGTTTCCTGGAGGACCGGACCTTGGAAGACATCCCCGACCGCGAAGCGCAGACCGCGTTCTTGCTGCGTTGGCCGTGCCTTCCTGACGCGGGCGCCGTGGCGCCGGATCGATCGTCGGCCCGTGCTGCGATCGGTCGGGTCCGATAGGCATCCGGCACAGGCCACCGGAGCTGCCATTCCTCTCGGCGGACGCTGGCTCTTGCGGTAGCTTCGCCCCGGATGAAAGGCTCCGCTGACCGATGAAGAACCGTGACACCCGCGGTCCGGGCAGGCTGCGTCGCGGGTTCCGGGCCTGGATCGGCCGGGCGGTCGTGGCCGCATGGTGCTGGATCGGTTCGGCGGCGTTCGTCGGGTCCACCGTCCAAGGGGCGGCGCAGAGCGCGGACCGCATCGCGTTCGATGCCGGGCGGCGCGACTTCGACAACGGTCTGTGGGACCGCGTGGTCCAGGAATTCACCGGGTTCGAGGCCACGTTCCCCCGATCGGCGTTGCGTCCGGAGGCGGGCGAACTGAAGGCGTTCGCCCAAGGCGAGGCGGCGGCGGGCCGCGGGGAGCACGGGGTCGCGGCCGATTTCTTCGCGCAGTTCCGGCAAGCGTTCCCGGCGGCGCCCCGGGCCGGGTTGGCGGCTGTCCGCGAGGCCGCTGCCCGCGCGAAATTGGGTGATCTGCGGGGTGCCGTCGATGTCCTGGCGACGCCCGACGGCGCGTTCGCGAGGTTGCTCGCGGCGGGGACGCAGCCGGCCGTGGTGTTCCGAGGGCTTCTGCTCAAGGCCGAGGCCCATCTGGCGTTGTCCGACCGGGCCGCCGCGGAGGCGTCCCTGACGGCGGCGGCCAAGATGGCGAAGTCGCCGGCCGAGGAATGGGAACGGCTCCGGTTGTTGGTCAAGGTCTTGGATGCCGCTGGCAGGCCCGCGGCGGCGGCCGAGACGGCGACCGCCCTGCTCGGGCTCGCCGTGCGCGAGGTGTCGCTTGCATCGCGTCGGGCGGAATCGGCCTCGTTGGCCGGCGGGCTGTGGCTGAAGCAGGACGACGCCGACCGGGCCGCCGCTGCCTTCACGGTGAACGTGGCGGCCGGGACACCGATGGAGCTCTATCGCGAGGCGACCTTCCGGCTCGTCGCGTGGAGGCTCTCACGCGGCGAGCTGGCAGCGGCTCGGGAGCGGCTGGAGGCCTTCGCCGCGTCACATCCCGCGGACTCCGAGATCAACCGCGTCCGGCTGTTGTCGGGGCAGACGTTGTTCCGCCAGCACCTCGCCGCCCGGGGCGGAACGAACGCGGCGGAGACGGCTGCGCTTCTGGCGCTCGCATCGGGCCAGTTCCAAGCGGCGCTGACCAACGCGCCGGCGGCCGGTCTCGCGGGACCGCTGTTGCTCGGGCGCGGGTGGGTGCTTTGGGAGGAGGGGCTGGGCGGCAACGTGGCGGCCCGGGTGAGTGCGGCCGAGACCGATTTCATCGGCGCCGTGGCGGTGTTGCCGCACGGACCGGACCGAGCGGTCGCGCAGTTCAAGGCGGCCGATTGCCAGATGTGGCGGGGGAACGCCGCGGGTGCGTTGACGAACTATCTCGCGGTGTCGGACGGCTACGCGGACGTGCCCGAGGTGGTCGCGGAGCTGACCGGTCCCGCGGCGCAACAGGCGGTGCTGGCGGCGACGCAAGTCGGTGACCGTGTCTCCGCTGAGCGCGCCTTGGCGAAGCTCATGGCGATGGATTCCGCCGGTCGGCCGGCGGCGCGCAGCACGCTGTTGCTCGGCCAATCATTGGCCAAAACGGGCGATGTGGGACGGGCGCGGTCTTTGTTGTCCGGGTTCTTGGCGAAGTTCCCCGATTCGCCGCAAGGGACCGAGGTGCGGTTGGCGTTGATCGCGGCGGACCTCCGCGCGCGCGATTGGACGAACGCGATGTCGCAGCTCGATGCGTGGATCGCGGCGAACACGAACCATCCGGCCCTGCCGCGGGCGGAATCGGACCGGGCCTGGGCCACTGCCCAGGCCGGTTTCACGGGCGAGGCGGTGGCCCGGTTCGCCGCGCTGGCGGCGCACCACCCGACCAACGCGCTCGTGCCGCGCGCGCAGCTCTGGCTTGCGGGGCATTTCTTCAACCAAGGCGATTTCGCCCGTGCCGAGGCGGCTTGCCAGGTGTTGGCGACGAACAAGGTCTGGCGTGTCACGCCGGAAGGGCAGCGGGCCCGCTTCTGGGCGGCCGACGCCGCGCGCCGGCGGCAGAGCTTCGCCAGTGCGCGCGACCAGCTGCTCGATCTGCTCAACGATCCAGCGACGCCGGAGGCGTTGATGCAGGCCGCCTATTTCGCGCTGGGCGAGCTGCGGTCGGAACAGCCCCCCGAAGATCCTGCCAGACCGCTCGACAACTTCCGGCTGGCATTGGAGGCCTTCGCGAAGACGGCGCAGTTCACCAATGCGCCGCAGGCCGTCCCGGCTCTGGGCAAGATGGCGGATTGCAACCTACAGCTCGCGACACAGGACACCAACCGGTTGGCCCGCGCCGCGGAACTTTACCAACAGGTGCTTGATTCCAAGGGCGCCGACCTCGCCACGCGGTGCAAGGCGAGCATCGGCATCGGCTTGGTGGCCGAGAAGGTGGCGCAGCGCAGCGGCAGCGCGGAGGTGGCCGCGGGCACGGGGATGGCCTTGGACCGTTATCTGGATGTCGCGCATGGGAAGCTCCGGCGGCCGGGCGAGATCATGGACCCTTGGTGGGTCAAGGAGGCCGGTCGCGAAGCCGGTCGTGTCCTCGAGGTCTCGGGACGCTGGAAGGAGGCGGCGGCGCTCTACGAATGGCTCGCCCAGGAACTGCCGTCACAACAGGCCGCTTGGCGCGTCAGGGCTGCTGCTGCGCGGTCGCGGGCCGGAGGCTGACTGTCGTCGCCGGCGCTTTCCGCGGCACGCTCCGGTCAGCGCGACCGAGCGATGCCCCGGGCTTCGGTGACCAGCTTCTCTTCTTCGGGCAAAAGTTTCGCGTTCTCGGCCAGTTTGAGGAACTCCCTCGCCCGGACGGTGTCGCCTGCCTTGGCGAGGAACAAGCCGTACATCGCCGCCATCGCCGGTTTCCGGAGGACGGAGGGCTCGAGCTGGGCCATGGTGTCGACCGCGGCCTGCGCCTGCCCCTTGCGGTACTGGGAGAAGGCATACGTGGAAGCGTGGATCGGGTTCCGGGGCGATCGTCGGTGGAGTTCGTCGGCGAGAGCGTGCAGACCGGAATCGGCCACGCCGAGGAGGAGCCCGAGGTAGGCGACATTGTTCTGGGCTGCCAGGTCGTCGGGCTTGAGCTTGAAGAGCCGTTGCGCCACGCGGTACTGGCCCATGGTGTCCTCCTTGGCGAGATAGAGGCGTTGGAGGCTCATCAGGGCGTTCTCCTGGCCATTTTCGCTGTCGACGATGGCCCAACGGGTCGATTCGGCGGCCTTCGGCAGCCGCCACCGATCCGCCAGCGTAGCGAGCGCCTCCAACTGGGTGGCATCGTTTTTGGTCAGCGTGACGGCTTTCGCCCAGAGCCCCTCCAACTCGGCGTTCCGGATGTCTGGAGATGCCAAGAACCCCGTGGAGAACGCGTCGTAGGCGATCCGAAAGCTGTTCAATGCTCCCCAATCCGCGGACCGCACCCAGTTGCGCAAGCCGAGCCAATCTTGGAGCGCGATGAAGGTGTCCGCGATGGCGATCCCCACCCGCGGGTCTTGCCGGCTCTCGACCGACAACGAACGGGTCCAAGCCATCGCCTGCGGGACGTACCCCGTCTCGTTCATCCAGACGACCATCCGGGCTAGGTCCGCCGGGATGCCCGAAGCACGGGCCTGGGCGATGCGCAATTGGTTGGTGAAGGTCGGCGAGCCTTCTCCCCGGAGGGCCTCTAGGAACAAGAGTTGGTCGTCGAACGGGGCATTGGTCCGCGCGGCGAGCTCCTGGGAGACGCGGATCGCGGTCTTCCAGTCCTTCTTTGCCAAGGCCTCCCGGGCGAGCACGCCGAGCGCGTCATGGCGTGTCGCCGGGTTGTCGGCCAATCGTTCGAGTGTCTTGCGGGCTTCTGTCTTGCCGGTGGGAGCCTCGGTGGAGATCCGGAGCTTCGCGAGATTCAGTTGCCGGGTGAGGTTCGTCGGATCGAGCCGGAGGGCCTCCGAGAAGTGGACCTCCGCTTGCTGGCGGTCACCGATCCTCAGCGCGACCGCACCCGCCGTCTCGTGGAAGAAAGCCGGCGGAGGAGTGTTCGTCGGATATCCGCTGAGCGCTTTCATCGCCGTCATGTGGTCGTTGAACCGGAGGGCCGCCTGGGCCCACATCACTATGTTGGTGGTGTTCCAAGGCTCGAGGGCGACCATCCGTTCCCGCCAGCGCACCACATCGCGCGCACCGGTCCTATCGGCGATGTCCGCGATCAGCGCCGTCGCCCTCAAGTTGACCGGGTCGACCTGGAGGATGCTCTGGGCCGCGGCGGCGGCGGGTTGCAGGCGCCCCGTCCGGGCCAGACGTTCGGCGTTGGCGATCTGGCTCGTCCGGGTCCAACGACCATACATCGTCCGGCCCTTCCATTTCCAGGCGACCACGATCCCCACGAGGACGAGGACGGTGATCGCCACGATCCGCAGGGTCGGGTTGCCGCCTCCGGAAGCATTGGTGGTCTTCCGGATGATACGGACCCGGCTCGGTGTTTTATCCACTCGGGAAGCATGGCAGGAATCCGATCCGGCGTTCAAGGGGCGTGCAGCAGGACGCGCCCTGACGATGCCCTGACATTGCGGCTTGGATCTCCTCGACGCGTCGGGTACGGCCGCGCAGTGAATCGCGTTGTCCTCCGATCGGTCTGTTTGCCCGGCCTCGCGTTCGGCCTGCTGTGGCTCTCCTTGTTTGCCCAAGTCAGCGGCGAGTGGTCCGTGGTGCCGCAGTACAGCTACGGGTGGATGGTCCCCCTCCTCGGCGCGTGGGCCTTCTGGAACCGGTGGCAGAACCGTCCGGCCCCGATGCCCCGTCCGGGAGGCGCCTTGGTGGCGTGCCTTGCGGTCGGGTTGCTGCTTGCTCTCGGCCCGACCCGCTTGGTGCAGGAGGGCAACCGCGATTGGCGCTTGGTGAGCTGGCTGCTCGCGGGAGAGGTGGCGGGGCTCTGTCTCCTCGCGACCTGGTGGGCCGGGGGCACCGCGTGGCTGCGGCATCTCGCGTTCCCCGTCTTGTTCCCCCTCGTCGCCGTCCCATGGCCGAGCCAGCTCGAGACCCCGATGGTGCACGGGATGATGCGGTCCGTCGCCTCGGTGGCCGCCACGGTCCTCAACAGCGCGGGGGTCTTCGCGCTCGCCCAAGGCAACATCATCACCTTGGCCACCGGACCTGTCGGCGTGGAAGAGGCGTGCAGCGGGATCCAATCCTTCCAGGCCGCCGTGATGGTCTCGCTGTTCTTGGGGGAGATGTTCGGGTTCCTCATCGGCGAACGCGTGCGGTTGTTCCTCTTCGCCGTCGTGTGGGCGATCGTCTGCAACGTCGCGAGGACGCTCTTCCTTTGCCTCGTCGCCCATCGCGAGGGGGTGGAGGCGGTGGCGCATTGGCACGACATGGCGGGCTACATGCTGATGACGCTGTGCTACGGCGGCGTCTTCGGGCTGGCGATCTGGTGGGATCATCAAGCCGTGACCGAGGCCGTGCCGGCCTCCCCGCCGGTCCCGCCCGCCCGGCCGTTGGGCCAGGCGTGGATGGCCGGAGGACTTGCATGGATGGCGGTGGCCGCCTTGGCGACCACCTGGTGGTACCGGCGGGGCGAGATGGCCTTCGTGCCGGGCAAGCCGTGGACGGTACGTCTCGACGAGGGTCCGGGAACCACCCCTCGGGAATTCTCCGAACGGGAGCGGACGCTCCTCCGCTACAACGACGCGTTCGGTCGCAGATGGGACGACGCTGCCGGACGGCGCTGGACGATGAACTTCATCCGCTGGGACACGGGCAACGCAGGGGCCGACAACGCCAAGTATCATCGTCCCACGATCTGCCTCGTGGACATCGGCTACGTGCTCGACTCGACCGCGCCGTTACGCGTTGTGACCGTGGACGGCGTCGCCTTACCGATCCGGCAATATCGGTTCATCCAAGGCTCCCGTTCTCTCGACAGCTTCTACTGCCTCTGGGACGAGCTCGGACGCCCGGGGTACACGGACCTCTCGGACAACTGGGACCCGGCGAACTGGTCGGCCCGGGCCCGATTGTTGAACGTGCTCGCCGGGCGCCGCGGCGGCGGGATCCAGTTGCTGAACGCCTCCGTCTTCGGCGCGGCATCGCCGGCTGCCGCGGCCGCGGAGTTCGAGCGCGTCCTCGCCCGTGTGGTCGTCCCGCGCTGAGGCGGCCCCGCCTCAGAAGGTGATGCCCAGGGTGGACTGGACCTGGAGATCGTTCTTGTCGACACCGAGCGGAGGCTTGGCGTCGTACTGATCGATGACGTTGAGGTTGAGCGTGACGCTCTTGAACAACGGATAGCCGACCCCGAGGTCGAAACGGACGCGGAACTCGCCGAAATCAGCGATATCGGGTGTGTAGGCCAACCGCTGGGTGACCGATAGTTTGTCCGAGACCTTCCAGGTCATGTTCTCGCCGAGGCGGAGCGACACGAACGAGCGCTCAGGGGCGTTGAGGTACGTCTGGTGCTCGTACTGCATGCCCGTCTCGCCGTTGAGGATGAGCTTGGGCCGCTGGAGGATCTTGTAACCGAGACCGGCGCCCTCGTGGAACTCAAGGGACACGTGCCGGATCTCATCGTAGCCGGTGCCGCCTTGGTTGTAGACGTAGAGCCGCCGGCTTCGGCCGAGATCGAGGTCGGTCTTCATCGACCCGTCCATCCGGTTCGCCGATTGCACGGCGTTCAGCGATCCGTAGGCGATGTGGAAGTCCGCCAGGTTGCGGACCCGGTTCCAGCCATGGGAAGCGGACCCGTTGCCATAAAAGGTCTTGCGGTCGGTCGTGCCGAAACCGACGTCCATCCCGAGCTGCACGTTGCCGTGCCAGTTCGTGAGGAACGGGCGCGTCCACTCGGGGACGTAGCGGGCGAGGCCGCCGGGGAGCTCGCCGGCCGGGACCGGAGCCGGTGCCACCGGTGCGCCGGGTTTTCCTGCCGGAGCGGGCGGTGTCGTCTTCACCGCCGCGACCGGTGGAACGGCCGCGGAGGGCGGGGTGGCGACCGGCGCCGGAGCGAGCGGACGTTCGCGTTTCGAGATCTCGGACTTCGCGATGCGGAGCTTGCCCACGACGGGCGAGCGCACCGTGACCTTGGAATCGTCCTCGGCCGTCAGTTCGCCGGAGATGCGGTCGCCGTTCTTGAGGATGAGGACGACCGGTTCCGCGCGGAGCGGCAGCGAGGCGAGCAAGGCCGCCGCAACGGCGGCGGCGCATGCCTTCTCAGCGTTGTTTCTTCTTTGTTGCATCGGTGGTCGCGGCGTCCTTGCCGACCGGGACCGCGGGTTTCGGCGGCACCGGTTGGAGCGCCCGTCGCGCCGCCGCCAGTTCTGCGTCCGTCGGTTCCGGGATGTCCGTGCGGTCCAGTCGGCGCGTTCCTCCGATGACTGCGATCTCGCCGTCATCATTCACGCGAAGTTCCGGGCGGCGGGCCGCGATCTTATAGATCCGGCGCGCGACCAGATTCCCTTCGGGGTCGAACGAGTTGTAGTAGTACTCGCTGGCCGCGAACTGGTGCAGCACGTGCAACCGGCTCTGGCGGTCGATGACCCATTGCGGCGGAGTGAAGTTCACGATGCCGCCGAGCGAGGTCACCTTGTACGACTTCGATTCCGTGGCGTCGGTCACCCGCACGTAGAGCCTGACGTGCTTCAGGAAATTCGCCTGCTGGAGGATGTACTTCCGTTGCTCGGAGGTGCCGTCGGGTCGGGTGAATCCGAAGGTGCGGTCTTGGCTGATCCGGACGCCGCTGATGACGTCGAAGGGCAGTGGAGGACTCACGAACACCGGGCCGCCCTGCACCGGTGTGACCGCGGCGGTGACGCGGTAGCTGTCCGGGCGGTTCACGTCGAACATCGGGGAGATATCGAACTTGATCGTGCCCGAGGTCGCCTGCTGGAGCGTGAACTCGCCGCTGTCCGCCACTTCCGAAAGTTTGCCGACCACCGTGCCGTCGACGCGCTGCACCGTGAAGCCGATCCAGTTCGTGTGCGCTCCGAACTTCAGCGGGGCCCCGGTGAAGTTGCTCACTTTCACCGACACCTCGATCTGTTCCGCGGGAAGGAACTGTGCCTGCGCGACGGTCAACGAGACGTCGACCTGGGCGCGGGCGGTGCAGGCCAGCAGGGCGCAGACGATCAGCAGGAAGCGGTGCATGGAACCTGATTCTAGGGACGTGGACCCGGAGCGCAAGGGACGCCGTGGCGGACCGTCCCGACCTGTCCGAGGCCGCTTCCGGGCACCCCGCGTCGACGCGGGGTGCCCGTCCGGGACCGGGCGCGAGGACGTCCCCGCGCCTGACTGGTCACTTTTTCTTGGCGCTGCTGGATTTGGCGGCCACGGCGGCCTGCTTCTTCGAGCCGGCCTTCGCGGCGGCGGCCTGCTTCTGGCCGGCCTGTTTATTGACGGATTTCGGGGACTTGTCGCCCATGGTATGGTGGTGTTCGCGGACGTTGACTGGCCGCCGGCATTCTCAGTTTCTCCCGCGGCGCTGGCAACGTGCGGGCAAACGGTCCCTGATGTAAATCACCCGTGATGGAACCTCCCGATCGCCGGGGTCCGTTCATTTGCCAGCTTTTACCTTCTTCGCGCCACCGCGCGGGCCTTCGAGCCCGGAGCCGTTCACCATCGAGACCGCGTACGAGGGCCGCCGATCGGCCGGCGCGCCGGTGTCGACGAACCGCAGCGCCGGCGGATCGGGCCGCGGGGTGTCGTGGTAGCTCAGCCCTTGGTATTGGGCGAACCCGTTCCGATCGTCCGGTTTCTCGGGGATCCGGGCGATGACGGCGCGGTCGCGATAGACCACGAACTGCCGGATACCGCTCTCGAGATCGGCCTCGGCGATCCACTCGAGGGCGACACCGTCCGGTCCCCGCGTCACGGAAGTGAGCACGGCGCCGTCGGTAGGCCGCGTCCGATCGGTCGTCTTACCGGTCCTCACATATTCGGCGAAGGCCTCGGCCGTCCGCCGGTCGGGCAACAGCGAGAGCTCCGGGGCGACCTTGGCTCCCGCGCTGATGGCCGCCGTCGCCCGATCGCCGTTCCACGCGCGCCGCGGATCGAAGGGCTTCAGCGAGTCGCCGGTCCGGGGAAGGCGGAGGCGGAGGCAGGCATCGAAGAACGGGATCGCGAACAGGCGCGAGTTGCGGCAATCGTGGCCCGAGAACGGGTCCGGGGCGAACACCGCAGGGGAACCTTGCGCCCGCAGCAGCGCGAAGAAAGCCGAGGTGGTCTCCCACGCGCCGCGGAACCGCGCATCGTCGCGTTCGCCCACGCCGGGGTTGAGCACGACCGGCACACCGAACGCAGCGCCCGGGAAATCCGGTTCGGGGATCTCGTGCTTCTGCCATGCGACGGTCGCTGCACCGGAACGGCAGAAGACCGCGACGATCCGCTCCGGCGACCGGGCCAGCATGAGCGACGCCCAGAACCCGCCGCCCGAATGGCCCCACAGGCACCACGGCGCGGTCGCCAGGCCGGGACGTCCGCTCTTCGCCGCCAAGTCGCGGAGAGCGCGGACGAAGGCGTCGCCGGATCCGTTGCGCGGATCGCACCAGAGGCGGCACTCGGCGCGGTCGCCGGCGTGGTAGTGTGGCGAGAGCAGGGCCGCGCCGTGGCGCGCGGCGAGGGCGCGCCATTGCAGGTCGAGCGCCGCGGTCTCGCCCGAGTTCTCCGCGCCGTCGCCGCATCCATGCTGGTGGACGATCACCGCACGGATCCGACCCGTGCCCGGCGGGAGCCACACGTGGAACGTCGACGGCACGGCGAGCTCGCCCGGCCGGTCGGACGCCGGGTACCCGACCGTGAAGGTGTCCTCGGCGCGCGAAACGGACGCGAAGACGAGCGCTGCCAAGACGGCGGCGACATGGCGGGCGATGCGGAGATCCATGCGGTGCAGCGTCTCAGATCCCGCCGCCCGTGACCACGCCGCGTTATAGGCGTGCTATCCCCGGGCGAAGGCGCAGTATGCCCTCCGAATGTCGTTCCAAGAGCTCGGGCTCGATCCCAAGATCCTCAAAGCCGTCCAAGAAGCGGGTTACACCGAACCCACGCCCATCCAGACCGCTGCCATCCCGCCGATCATCGCGGGCAGCGATCTCATCGGCATCGCCCAGACCGGCACCGGGAAGACCGCGGCCTTCACGCTGCCCATCCTCACCCGGTTGTCGGCGATGTTCGCCGCCGGCGGACGCCGGGGAACGCGCGTGCTCGTGCTCGCGCCGACCCGCGAGCTGGTCGTGCAGATCGAGGAGAACGTCCGCGCCTACGCCAAGCATCTTCCGCTGAGCGTCGCGACCGTCTTCGGGGGCGTCGGCGAGACGCCGCAGATGCGCGCGCTCCGGTCCGGCACCGACATCGTGATCGCCTGCCCTGGTCGCCTGCTGGACCTGATGGGACGCGGCTGCGGCGATTTCTCCGGGCTCCAGTTCCTCGTGCTCGACGAGGCCGACCGGATGCTCGACATGGGCTTCCTCCCCTCGATCCGCCGCATCGTCAAAGCCATGCCGCCGAAGCGGCAGACGCTGATGTTCTCGGCCACGCTCTCGAAGGAGATCGAGGCCCTCACCCACGAGTTCCAGCGCTCGCCCAAGACCGTCCAGATCGGCCGGCGCTCCAACCCCGCGGAGACGGTCGCCCAGTTCGTCTACGAGGTGCCGAAGCACCTGAAGCCCTCGCTGCTCGTCCATCTGCTGAAGGACCCGAGCCTCGACATGGTGCTCGTGTTCTCGCGCATGAAGCACGGAGCCGACCGCATCGCCCGCAAGCTGGAGAGCTGCGGCATCAAGACCGCGACGCTCCACTCGAACCGCTCGCAGAACCAGCGCCTCAAGGCGCTCCAGGATTTCAAGTCCGGCGCGGTCCGCGTGCTCGTCGCCACCGACATCGCCGCGCGCGGCATCGATGTCGACGGCATCTCGCATGTCGTGAACTACGACTTCCCGATGCACGCGGAGGACTACGTCCATCGCATCGGTCGCACCGGCCGCGCGAACGCCATCGGCGACGCGATCAGCTTCGTCACGCCCGAGGACCAGGGCGAACTGCGGTCGCTGGAGCGCTTCATCAACCGTGGCATCGTGCGCAAACGCGCCGAGGGCTTCGACTACAACGCATCGGCACCCGCCAACGAACCCGGCTCCGAAGAACGCCGCCCGCGCCAGCAACAAGGCCAGCGCGGCGGTGGCGGTGGCGGTGGTGGCCGGCGCGGTGGTGGCGGTGGTGGCGGTGGTGGTGGTGGTGGTGGTGGTGGTGGTGGCGGACGCGGTGGCGCCCCGGCACCGCGCGGCGGCAGCTGGCAGCCGAGCCGGTGAGGCCCCGGCTCAGCGCCGGAACGATTGGGCGAAATCGTCCGCGGAGATGACCCGCACCTTCTTCTCGGACCGGGATCCCGACGCAAGCCGGGCGAGCTGGCGTTCCCAGGCCGCGCCGTCGAGCGGCAGGTCGACCGTCTGACCGAGCAGCGATGAGTGGACGATCGAGTTCGCGAGCTCGACGGATCTCATGCCGTCCGAACCGGGAGCGATGAGCGGAGCGCCGTCGAGGACGGCGGCGGTGAAGTTCTCCATCAGCGCGGCGTGCGGTGCCGGATGGTTGGTGAACGGCAGGTCGGCCACGGTGACCGGCGGCTTGCTGAAGCCCACGGTTGCCGTGCGGCTCCATTCCAGCGCGTCGGTGCCGTTCTCGGTGAAGGTGATCCGGTCGTCCTCGAGGACCACCTTCCCGCGGGAACCGGCGATCTCCAACCGGTTGGTGCCCGGCGCTTCTCCGGTGCTGGTGATGAAGACCCCGGTCGGACCGTCCGCCCACTCGAGATACGCGGTGACCTGGTCCTCGACCTCGATGTCATGCCAGCGACCGAGCTGGGCGAACCCGCGGACTCGAGACGGCATACCCAGCAGCCAGGTGAGCACATCGAGGTTGTGCAGGCACTGGTTGAGCAGCACGCCGCCACCTTCGCCGCGCCACGTCGCGCGCCAGCCGCCGCTCGCGTAGTAGGCGTCCGTGCGGAACCAGTCGGTGATGAGCCAGCTCACGCGTTGCACCGTTCCCAGACGGCCCGAGGCGATGAGTTCCTGGAGACGGGCGTAGCGCGGCTCGACGCGGAGCTGGAACATGCCGGCGAGCACCTGCCGCGGATGCCGCGCGGCGCAGGCCAGAAGGCGTTCCGCGTCGGCTTTGTGGGCCGAGATGGGTTTCTCGACCATGACGTGCAGGCCGGCTTCCAGCGCCTCGATCCCGATCGATGTGTGCTGGTAATGCGGTGTGGCGATGAGCACCGCGTCGATCTCGCCCGAGCGGATCAGCGCCGAGGCGTCGCCGAAGACCGAGACGCCTCGGGCGCGATGATCTTCGAGTTTGCCGGGCGAGGTCGAGCAGACGGCACGCAGGACGCAGCGCGGGACCTTTCCGTCGAGAAGATAGGCCGCGTGGTGGCGGCCGATGTTGCCCATTCCGATGAGTCCGAGGCGCAGGGATTCCATGTGCGGGACTCTGCCGAGGCGGGAAGTGCCGCGGCAAGGATCCGGTCTCGGGGGCAGGTCCGATGTTTCAGGTCTCAGGTCGGGAGATCTCCGGACGTTGAACGGTGACGAACTGAAACCTGAAACCTAACACCTGATGGCTTAGACCCGAGACCCGAGATCCGAGACCCTGTTCTTACTTCTTCTCTTGGGCCGCTGTCGCGGCAGCGCGTTCGTTCTTGATCTGGTCGACCAGCTCGTTGTAGGCGGTGGTGGACTTGTTCTGCTCCTCGATCGCCTTGTTGACCTTAGCGGCGAATTCGTTCCGCTCCCCGACCAACTTCTTGTACGACTCGTTCTGGGCTTTCACCGCATCGTTCTGCTGCTTGATCGATTCGTTGGCTTCGTCGAACGCCTTCTTGTAGGCGGCCGCTTGCTGGGTCGCCTTCGCGACCTCGAACTCGGCCTTTTTGAGTTCGGCCTTGAGGCGGCCGACCTCGACCTTGTTCGTCGTCACCGACGCGTCGAGGTCCTTACGGTCGGATTCGAGGCGGGTGATCTCCTCGCTGTAGCGCTTTGCGGTCTGCTCCTTTTCTTGGATGCTGGTGTGTAATTCCAACTTCGACCTGCGTTCGGTCTCGACCATCGAGATGAGCCGGCGCTGGTCGGTCCATTGGTAGACGCTCAGGACGCAGAGAGAGACGGCGAGGACGATCAGGATGACCACGCCGACGCTGGCGTTTTCTCCACGGCGGTCCGGGATGACGACTGCTTTCATTGAGGATGCAAGTAGGCCTGCGGCTGGGTCCGACCTGCGGCCGAGCGTGCCACGGCAGGTGTCTTTGTCAAAAGCACGTTACGGATCCGTCCCCAAGCCGTCGAGGTCGTGGGCGCCGCCGAAAGGAGC
>CAIWVP010000162.1 GCA_903916195.1 uncultured Verrucomicrobiota bacterium
AAGTCGTTCACATTCGCGCTCGAGACCGTGTCCCTCTACCGCCGTCTGACCGATCAGAAGGAATACATCCTCTCCCGACAACTCCTCCGCAGCGGCACCAGCATCGGTGCCAACGTCGAGGAAGCGCAGGCGGCCCAGACCCACGCCGATTTCATCACCAAGATGTCCATCGCCCTCAAAGAAGCCCGTGAGACGCACCACTGGCTGCGATTGCTCCAACAATCGCAGCTGGTCTCGATCGACGTGTCCGGCCCGCTGGGCCTCGCGGATGAACTTGTCCGGATCTTGACCGCCATCGTGAAGACCGCCCAGACCCGCGCCTGAGGCTCATCCAGCCTTCACCCTTCACCCCTCACCCTCTTCTCAGTGAACTTCTCCCACTTCTTCATCCGCAGGCCGATCTTCGCGGGCGTCCTGTCGGTCGTCATCTTCCTGGTCGGATTGATCGCGATGTTCCGGCTGCCGGTCTCGGAATACCCCGAGGTCGTGCCGCCCCAGATCGTCGTGCGCGCCGTCTATCCCGGCGCCAATCCGAAGACGATCTCCGAGACGGTCTCGGTGCCGTTGGAACAGCAGCTCAACGGCGTCGAGAACTCGCTCTACATCTTCTCCCAGGCGACGAGCGACGGCGTGATGACCCTCACGGTCACGTTCAAGATCGGCACCGACATCGACAAGGCGCAGGTGCTCGTCCAGAACCGCGTCTCGCAGGCGCTGCCGAAGCTCCCGGAAGAGGTCCGACGCCTCGGCGTGCTCACCATCAAGTCCTCGCCGGACCTCACCATGGTCGTCCACCTCTTCTCGGACGGCCGATACGACGACATCTACGTCCGCAACTACGCGACGCTCCAGGTGAAGGACGTCCTCGCCCGCATCCAAGGCGTCGGCCAGGTGCAGATCTTCGGCTCCGGCGACTACGCGATGCGCGTCTGGCTCGACCCGGACAAGGTCGCCGCCCGAGGGCTGACCGCCGGCGACGTGGTCGACGCCATCCGCGAGCAGAACGTCCAGGTCGCCGCCGGCGCGGTCGGCCAGCAACCGCTCGCCGGTCCCGTCGCCCTCGAGCTCCAGATCAACGCCAAGGGCCGCCTCGTCACCGAGCAGGAGTTCGGCGACATCATCATCAAGACCGGCGCGAACGGCGAGACGCTCCGGCTCCGGGACGTCGCCCGCATCGAGCTGGGCGCCGGCGAGTTCGCGCTGCGGTCGTTGCTCGACAACAGATCGGCCGCCGCGCTCCCCATCTTCCAGCAACCCGGATCGAACGCGCTGGAGCTCTCCAAGAACGTCCGCGCCGCGATGGAGGAGCTGAAGAAGAACTTCCCGGCCGGCCTCGACTACGGCGTCGTGTACGACCCGACGCGCTTCGTGGACAAGTCGATCGAGGCCGTCATCCACACGCTCTTCGAGGCGATCGTGCTCGTCGTGCTGGTCGTGGTCCTGTTCCTCCAGACCTGGCGCGCCTCGATCATCCCGCTGGTCGCGGTGCCCGTCTCCTTGGTCGGCACGTTCGCGGTGATGATGGCGCTCGGGTTCTCGATCAACGCGCTCTCGCTCTTCGGGCTCGTGCTGGCCATCGGCATCGTGGTGGACGACGCCATCGTCGTGGTCGAGAACGTCGAGCGGAACATCGCGCTGGGCTTCGGGCCCCACGAGGCGACGCGGAGGGCGATGACCGAGGTCACCGGACCCATCGTCGCCACGGCCCTGGTGCTGTGCGCGGTGTTCGTCCCGACCGCCTTCATCAGCGGTCTGACCGGCCAGTTCTACAAGCAGTTCGCCATCACCATCGCCATCTCGACGGTCATCTCCGCGTTCAATTCCCTGACCCTCTCGCCGGCGCTCTGCGCGATCCTGTTGCAAGGACACGGCGCGAAGAAGGACCTGCTCACCCGCGGCATGGACGGCGCGTTGGGCTGGTTGTTCCGGCCGTTCAACCGCTTCTTCACCTGGTCGTCCGCGAAGTACGCGGACGGCGTCCGCCGCGTGATCCGCGCCAGCGCCGTCGCCTTGGTGGTGTACCTCGGGCTCGTGCTGCTGACCGGCAAGGTCTTCAGCCTCGTCCCGGTCGGGTTCATCCCGGAGCAGGACAAGCAGTACCTCATCTGCGTCGCGCAGCTGCCCGACGCCGCGTCGCTCGACCGCACGGACGCCGTGGTCCGCCGCATGAGCGACATCGCCAAGAAGGTCGCCGGTGTCGCCTCGTCGGTCGCCTTCCCGGGCCTTTCGCCGAACGGCTTCACCGCCTCGCCGAACAGCGGCATCGCGTTCATCACGCTCGACGAGTTCGAGAAACGGACCGGTCCCGGGCTCTCGGGCGCCGAGATCCGCGACAAGCTGGTCGCGGCGTTCAGCACCATCCAGGAAGCGCGGACCCTCGTCATCATGGCGCCGCCCGTGAACGGCCTGAGCACCGGCGGCGGCTTCAAGCTCTACATCGAGGACCGCAACAACCTCGGCACGGAGGCGCTCTACGGGGCGACCTGGGGGATCATCGGGCAGGCCTACGCCACCAACGTCCTGCAGGGCGTGTACTCGACCTACCAGGTCAACGTGCCGCAGCTCGAGGCCGACTTGGACCGCGTCAAGGCCAAGGCGCTCGGGGTGCCGCTCACCTCGCTCTTCCAGACGATGCAGATCTACCTCGGCTCGCTCTACGTGAACGATTTCAACCGCTTTGGCCGCACCTACCCGGTCATCGCGCAGGCCGACGCGCCCTACCGCGACCGCCTCGACGACCTCGTCCGGCTCAAGACCCGCAACTCCAGCGGCCAGATGGTCCCGCTGGGATCGATGATGACGGTGAAGGAGAGCGCCGGACCGGACCGCGTGATGCGCTACAACGGCTATCCCGCCGCCGAGATCAACGGCGCGCCGGCGAACGGCTACAGCTCCGGCCAGGCCGAGGCCTTCATCGAGGACCTCGCCAAGCGGAGCCTGCCCGCCGGCATGAGCTACGAATGGACCGAGCTCACCTACCAGCAGCGCATCGCGGGCAACACCGCGATCTACGTCTTCCCGCTGTGCATCTTCCTCGTGTTCCTCGTCCTCGCCGCGCAATACGAGAGCCTCACCCTGCCGCTCGCCATCATCCTCATCGTGCCGATGTGCCTGCTCTGCGCGATGGTCGGCGTGATGCTGAAGGGCACCGACAACAATATCTTCACCCAGATCGGCCTGATCGTGCTCGTCGGCCTCGCGTGCAAGAACGCCATCCTCATCGTGGAGTTCGCCCGCGAGAAACAGCACGAAGGCATGGACATCGTCGAAGCGGCGCTCGAGGCCTGCAGGCTGCGGCTCCGTCCCATCCTGATGACCAGCATCGCCTTCATCGCCGGCGTGTTCCCGCTGGTGAGATCCCACGGCGCCGGCTCGGAGATGCGGCAGGCCATGGGCGTGGCGGTCTTCTCCGGCATGATCGGTGTGACGGTGTTCGGCCTGTTCCTGACGCCGGTGTTCTATACGGTGCTCATGAAGCTGGCGGCGAAGTTCACCGGGAAGAAGACCGGGGCGCCGGCCCACCACTGAACGGTGCCCGCCCGATGATGCCCCGGAACCCTGAACGCCCGTTGTTGTTGCTGCTCGCGGCCGTGATGTTCACGCACATCATGGATTTCATGATCCTGATGCCGCTGGGACCGCAGCTCATGCGGGACCTCGGCCTCGGACCCGGCAAGTTCAGCGGATTGGTGGCCGCCTACACCTTGAGCGCGGGAGTGGTCGGGCTGGTCGGCGCACCGTTCATCGACCGCTTCGACCGGCGCCCGCTGCTGCTCTTCGCCTACGCGGGCTTCACCGCGGGCACGTTGGCCTGCGCGCTGGCGCACACCCACGCGACGTTGCTGGCGGCGCGGATCCTGTGCGGCGCGTTCGGCGGGCTCTCGGGGACGCTCGTGATGGCCGTGGTGAGCGACGTCGTGCCGCCGGAGCGACGCGCGTCCGGGATGGGCGTCGTGATGGGGGCGTTCTCCTTCGCGGCCGCGCTCGGGGTCCCGGCCGGCCTATGGCTCGCCCATCGCTTCGTCTGGGAGACGCCGTTCGTCCTCCTGGCCGCGCTCTCGGCGGTGATGTGGGTGGCGATCTTCATGCGGATGCCTTCGGTCCGCGGCCATCTCGACCGCGGGCAGCGGCAAGATTTCCGCGCGTTCCTCGGACTCTTGGCCGATGCCAACGCCGGACGGGCGCTATTGTTCATGACGACGATGGTCTTCGGCCATTTCGCGATCATCCCGTTCCTTTCGCCGTACCTCGTGGCCAACGTGGGCATCCGCGAGGAGCACGTGTCGATGGTCTTCTTGGTCGGCGGCGTGTGCAGCGTGCTCACGACCGGGCTGGTCGGACGGATCGCCGACCAGCACGGGCGGCACCGGACGTTCTATGGGCTCGCCCTCGTGGCCATCGTCGTGACGCTCCTGCTCTCGTCCCTCGGCCCGGCACCGCTCTGGCAGGTGCTCTCGCTGGCCGGATTGTTCTTCATCTTCGCCAGCGGGCGCTTCATCCCGGCCCAGGCGATCATGTCGCTCGCGGTGGCACCGGCGCACCGGGGCGCGTTCATGAGCCTGAACAGCTGTGCGCGCGACCTCGCGGCCGGATGCAGCTCGGCCTTCGGCGGGCTCATCATCGGCAAGACCGCGTCGGGCCAGATCCAGAACTACCATTGGCTGGGTTGGATGGCGGCCGGCTGCGCGCTGCTCAGCATCGGGTTCGCCAGCCGCGTGCGCTCGGTCGAGACGTCGTCCAAGACCGCGGTCCCGCACTGAACTTCCCGGGCCCGGTCCGAGGTCCCGACCGGCCGCCGCCCCCAGATGTGCCGGCTCTTTTCCGGTCTCCAGCGGCGAAGTTGGTTGCCGCGCGGCCGGGATCCGCGCTGATTTGTCCGCGTCTTGACCCACGAACCCGAGATCGCCGCCGAAAGGAAAGCCGGCTGGCATCCGAGGAACCGCTTCGGCGGAAGGTACGACTTCGCCGCCCTGGTGCGGAGGTGTCCCGACCTCGCCCGCCACGTCGTCGCCGGTCCGACGGACGAGGACACCGTCGATTTCGCCGATCCCGCGGCGGTGCTGTCGCTGAACCGCGCGCTGCTCCTGCACCATCATCGGCTCGATCATTGGGACATCCCGCCGGGATACCTCTGCCCCCCGGTCCCGGGCCGGGCCGAACATCTCCACCGGATCGCGGACCTGCTGTCGGGCGATGCCGCGACGCCGGTCCCGCGCGGCGCCAAGGTGTCCGTCCTCGACATCGGCACCGGAGCCAATTGCATCTACCCGATCCTCGGTGTCGCGGAGTTCGGATGGCGTTTCGTCGCGACGGACATCGATCCGGTCGCGGTCCGATGGGCCGCAGAACTGGTCGCCGCCAATCGCGGGCTGTCCGGCAAGATCGAATGCCGGCTGCAGCCCGATCCAGGGTCGGTCTTCGACGGCGTGGTCCGTCCGGGTGAACGCTTCGATCTGTCGGTCTGCAACCCGCCGTTCCACGCATCCGCGGAAGAGGCCGCGTCGGGGACGCTCCGCAAACTCCGCAACCTCGGCGGCGGCCGGCCGAAGGTGCCGGTGCTGAACTTCGGCGGACGCGGCGGCGAGCTCTGGTGCCCCGGAGGCGAACTCGAGTTCATCCGGAGGATGGTCGCCGAAAGCGCCCGACGACCCGGCCTGTGCCGTTGGTTCACCACGCTCGTGTCCAAGCAGCAGAACGTCGCAACGGTCCGGAGCGCCCTGGATGCCGCCCGGATCGCCGGCTCGCAGGTCATCGAGATCGGCGTCGGCCACAAGCGGAGCCGCATCGTGGCCTGGACCTTCCAACCGGACGAGGCGCTCCGCGTCGCAGGGCGCTCCGTCGACGCCGGTGTCAGCGGTCCCGCTCGAGCAGGTACCGCGCGAGCGCCTCGAGCGCGACCGCCCGGCCCTTGAACGGCTTCAACGCATCGAACGCCTTCGCGGTCAGCTGCGCGGCGATCTTCTTGGACTTCTCCAGACCGACGAGGCGGGGATAGGTCGCCTTCTGGGCGGCGACGTCCTTGCCGGCGGTCTTGCCCAAGGTCTCCGACGACTGGGTGACATCGAGGATGTCGTCGATCACCTGGAAGGCGAGGCCGACGTTGTGGCCGAAATCGGTCAGCGCCTTGAGCTGCGCCGGGGTACAATCCGCGCTCATCCCGCCGAGACGGACGGAACAGCAGAGCAGCGCGCTCGTCTTGCGTTCGTGGATGTAGCGGAGCTGGGCGACCGAGAGGTCCTTGCCCTCGCCTTCGAGGTCGGCGACCTGGCCGGCGATGAGCTGGAGCGATCCGGAGGCCTTCGCGATCTCGAGCACCAGGTCGCGATGGGAGTAGCGCGGCCATCCTTCGGCCCGGGCCGCCACCTCGAAGGCCTGGGTGAGCAGCGCGTCGCCCGCGAGCACCGCGATGCCCTCGCCGAAGACCACGTGGTTCGTCGGCTTGCCGCGACGGAGATCGTCGTCGTCCATCGCCGGCAGGTCGTCGTGGATGAGCGAATAGGTGTGGATGCACTCGACGGCGCAGGCCAGGGGCATGGCCGCGGCATCGGTGCCGCCGCAGGCCTCGGCCGCCGCGAGGACGAGCGCCGGGCGCATGCGCTTGCCGCCGGCGAAGATCGAGTAGCGCATCGCCTTGTGGATCGTCGCCGGCTTGGCCGACGCCTTCGGCAAGAACCGGTCGAGCGCGGCATCGACCGCCTTGGACCTTCCGTCGACCCACGACCCGAGGTCGAACGCACCGCTCTTCGATTTGGACATCGCGCGATGTTCTACGGGGCCGGCGTCCACGGGCAAAGTCCAAACACAGGCGGCGCCACCGGGACCCGCTCGGTGTTCCGCGGATCTCCCGCGTAACCAGCCGCCTTGCGTTCGGTCATCCCCTCCAGAAGATGTGGCCATCACAAGCTCGGAAGAAATGGGGTTGGACGTGGTGGCCTGCGTGGCGCGCGTGCGCGCGGGCGATGAGGACGCCGCCCGGGAGCTGCTCGCCCATCTGACCCCGCTCGTGCTGAAGATCGTCCGGTCGCATCTGCCCCGGAGGACCAGCGAGGAAGACCTAGTGCAAGCTGTGTTCGTCAAAGTGTTCACGAAGCTCGACCAGTTCGGCGGCGCGGTGCCGCTGGCCCACTGGGTCTCGCGCATCGCCGTGAACACCTGCCTCAACCAGCTCGCGCACGAGAAGATCCGCCCCGAGCTCCGCCACGCCGACCTGAGCGAGGACGAGGAGGCCGTCATCCAGAACCTCGCGGCCGACACCGGCGAGCTGCCCGCGGAACAGAGCCTTGCCTCCCGCGAACTCGTGGAGAAGATGCTGGCAAAGCTGAACCCGGCCGACCGGCTGGTCATCACGCTCATCCACCTCGAAGGCCGCACCGTCGAGGAGGTCCGGGCGGTGACCGGTTGGAGCGGACCGCTGGTGAAGGTGCGGGCCTTCCGGGCGCGACAGAAGATGAAGCAGCACCTCGCACAACTTTTGAAGGAGACCAAGCCATGAACGACCTCGACCGCCGGCTCGGACGCCTGCTCCGCAACGCCGCCACCGCGCCCTCCGCCTCGGCGAGGCTGCCCGCTGCCCCGGCGCTTCCCTTCGCCTCCGCTGCCCCGGCGCTTCCCTTCGCCTCCGCTGCCCCGGCGCTTCCCTTCGCCGTGGAGGCCCGCGTGCTCGCCGCGTGGCGCACCAGCCGCGCAGAAGGCTCCGCCGACATCGCCGGCCTGCTCCGCTTCTTCCGCTACGGGTTCGCCTGTGCCTGCGCCGTCGCCATCGTCGCCGTCGGCCTGAGCTGGCGAGGCGTGCAGAGCGAGGCGACCGATGAGTTCGCCCTTTCCAATGCCGAGATGAACGTCGCCATGCTCCGATGAAGGCGCCCACCACCCAGCTCGCCGCCGTCGCCTATATCGCCGCCACCTTCCTCATCGGCGCGCTCGCGGGCGGCGCCGTCGGGTACGGCTACGGCCGCAAGCCGATCGTCCGCCCCTTCGACCGCGAGGCGATGCGCGCCCACATCTGCAACGACCTCGCGTCGAAGCTCGACCTCACCCCGGCCCAGCAACAGCAGCTCGACCCCATCGTCCGGCAGAACATGGAGGAGTTCGATGCCGACCGCCGCCAGCAGATGGCCAAGATGGGCGAACGCATGAAGGCGGGCAGCCAACGCATCCGGGCCATCCTCACGCCCGGGCAGCAGGTGAAGTTCGACGAACTGGAACGGCAACGCTGGAAAGATCGCGAACGGAACCACGACCGTCCGAGACCCAAGGCCGAGGCCGCCGTCCCGGCCTTCGGCGCGACCGCCGGGGCCCTTGCCGACCGCCAGATCTGCCAGAACTCCGCTCCCTGCCCAGGACCGGTCGGAGCCCAAGACGGACGGCGAACGGGTTTGAGCCCGGTGCCGGCCCGGCCTTAGTCTGGTCGCGTGTCCGCGTCCTTGGTCGTCAACGAGATCTACCTGAGCCTGCAAGGTGAGAGCACCTTCGCCGGTCTACCCTGCGTCTTCGTCCGGCTCACCGCCTGCAATCTCCGCTGTTCCTACTGCGACACCGCGTACGCCTTCACCGAAGGCAAGAAGCGCCCGGTCGCGGAAGTGCACGCCGAGATCATCCGACTTGCCGCACCTTACGCCGCCCCCTCCGCTCCCGGTTCCCCGTTCCCGGTTCCGCGTCTGCCCTTGGTCGAGTTCACCGGCGGCGAACCGCTGCTCCAGCCGAACGCCGGTGATCTCATGCGCCAGCTCTGCGACGACGGCTTCACGGTGCTGGTCGAGACCAGCGGCGCGCATGACATCTCGGTGCTGGATCCGAGGATCCACCGCATCATGGACCTCAAGGCGCCGAGCAGCGGCGAGGTCGCCCGGAACCGCTGGGCCAACATCCCGCACCTCCGTCCGACCGACGAGATCAAGTTCGTGCTCGGCACCCGCGAGGATTACGCATGGGCCCAGCAGGTCATCTCAGAACACGGGCTCGCCGGCATCTGTCCCCTGCTCTTCTCGTGGGTCGCCCCGCTGTTGCCGCACCAACAAGAGAAGTCGCTCAAGCCGGTCCCGCCCGGCCACACGGCGATGACCCGCAAGGAACTGGTCGAGGCCATCGTCGCCGACCATCTGCCGGTGCGCTTCCAGCTCCAGATGCACAAGTTCATCTGGCCGCCGGATGAACGAGGCGTGTGAGGACGCCGCCGATGACCACCCGCCGGACGCTCGACCTGCTGCACCGCTACGAATCGAGGAACGTCACGTTCCTCGATCCGGACGGCTCCTGGCCCATCGTCTGGGCCAAGGCTCGGGGCAACCACGTCTGGGATGCCGAGGGACGCAAGTATCTCGACCTCACCGCCGCGTTCGGGGTCGCCGCGGCCGGGCATGCGAATCCCCGTGTCGTCCGCGCCGGCCAGCGCCAGATGGGCACGCTGCTCCACGCGATGGGCGACGTGCATCCCCACGCCTTGAAGGCCCGGCTCGCGGAGGAACTCAGCGCGCTCACCTTCGGACGGTGGACGGGGTCCACGGGCCGGGGTCCCGGGTCTCGGGTCTCGGGTCCCGGGTCTCGGATCTCAGACCCCGGGGCCAAGGTCCAAGGCATCGGCAAGACGATCTTCGGCACGTCGGGATCAGAAGCGGTCGAGATGGCGATGAAGACCGCGCGGCTCGCGACCGGCAGGCCCGGTGTGATCGCCTTCACCGGCGGTTACCACGGGCTCGGATATGGCTCGCTCAACGCCACGCATCGCGAGCACTTCCGAGGCGGCTTCCTCGACCAGTTGCGCGGGTTCGGCCGCTTCGTCCCGTTCCCGCGGGACGAGCCATCCGTAGAAAGCCCCGACCCGCTCGGCCGTGTCGAGGCCGAGGTCCGGGCCGCCTTCCGGCACGGTCCCGTCGGCGCGATCCTCGTCGAACCGGTCCAGGCGCGCGGCGGCATCCACATCCCGCCCGACGGGTTCCTCCCGCTGCTCCGCCGTCTCGCCGATGAGCACGGCGCGTTGCTCATCCTCGACGAGGTCTACACCGGGTTCGGCCGCACCGGGAAGTGGTTCGCCTGCGAGCACAGCGGCGTGGTGCCGGACCTCATCTGCCTCGGCAAGGCGCTCACCGGAGGATTCCCGCTCAGCGCCTGCGTCGGTCGCGCCGACCTGATGGACGCCGCCTGGCCCGTCTCGTCCGGCGAAGCGATCCACACCAGCACCTACCTCGGCCATCCGGTCGGATGCGCCATGGCTCTCGCCCAGATCGAGGAGCTGAAGTCGAAGCGGCTCGTCGAACGCGCCGCCGGGTCGGGCACCGGGTTGGCCGATCTGCTCCGTTCGACCTTCGACCGCCGGACCCCGACCTTCGGCGCACGGACGCGCTGCATCGGCCTGATGGCCGCCGTCGAACTGCGCCGCGAAGACGGTGCGCCGGCCACCGCCGAGGCGATCACCGCGATGAAGGAGATGCTCCGGCGCGGCTACATCCTGCTGCCCGAGGGCGAGCATTCGGACATCCTCAGCTTCACCCCGCCGCTCACCATCACCACCGCGCAGCTGCGCCGCACCGTCCGGGAACTCCACGACGTCCTGTGCGATGCCGAACGTCCTCGCCCTCGCGCCGTCCAGAAGCGATGAAACCTCCCTGCCCCGCCGTCCTCCGCGTCCTCGCGGCTTCGTTGTCGATCCTATGAACCTTACCGAGATGCGCCGCTGGCTCGACCTCCGCGGCATCCAGCTCACCAAGTCGCTCGGCCAGAATTTCCTGCACGACGGCAACCAGCTGCGCCGCATCGTCGCGGCCGGCGAGGTCGTGCCCGAGGACAACGTGCTCGAGATCGGCCCCGGGCTCGGCCCGCTCACCGAACTGCTGCTCGCGCAGACCGGCCAGGTCTTCGCCATCGAGAAGGACGCACGCCTGGTCGAGGTGCTGCGCGAGCGTTTCGCCAGCACCCCGAACCTCACGCTGCTCACCGCCGACGCCCTGCGCTGGCTGCAGGAGAACCCGCGCGATTGGACCACCTGGAAGCTGGTCGCGAATCTCCCCTACTCCGTCGCCTCGCCCATCCTCGTCGAACTGGCCGAAGCCGACGGCCCGCCGGAACGGCTCGTCGCCACCCTCCAGCTCGAGGTCGCGCAACGCATCGCCGCCGAGGCCGGCACGGAGAGCTACGGCCTGCTCTCGCTGCTGCTCCAGCTCCGCTACGAGCCGCGCGGCTGGTTCAAGATCCCAGGGAGCTGCTTCTTCCCCGCGCCCGACGTCGATTCCGCGTGCCTCACGCTCGTCCGGCGACCGCGACCCTTGCTCACCCACGCGGAGGCAAAGGTCTTCACCCAGCTCGTGAAGCTGGCCTTCTCGCAACGCCGCAAGATGATGCTCAAACTGCTCAAGACCCGGTGGCCCGAGGACCAGCTCCAGTCCGCGTTCACCGAGATCGGCATCCCGGCCATGGCCCGCGGCGAGACGATCGACCTCCTGCGCTACGTCGCGCTCACCCGGTACCTGATGCGGCCGTAAGGACCGTCGGTCAACCGGGCCCGGGCGTCCGCCCCGCGGCATGCGATGCCGGGCCGGGAGGAATCCGCTTCCTCCACCCTCCACCAGGGGCTAGGACCAGCGCGTGACCGCCGAATATCTCCGACATTGCCGCGCCTTGGTGGACGTCGTCGAAGCCCAGACCCCGCTCATCGAGCGGACGGCCGACCTCTTTGCCGCGACCATCCTCGCCGGACGGATGGTCCACCTCTTCGGCTCGGGCCATAGCCGCATCCTCGTCGAGGAGATGTGGCCGCGATACGGCTCCTTCCCCGGGTTCAACCCCATCGTCGAGCTCTCGCTTTCGTTCCACAACCTCGTCGTCGGCGCGAACGGCCAGCGGCAAGCGATGTTCCTGGAGAACGTGCCCGGGCTCGCCGCGCGCATCCTGCGCAACTTCGATCTCTCGCCGCTCGATTCCGCGCTGGTCGTGTCGTCGAGCGGTTGCAACGTGGTGCCGATCGAGATGGCCGAGGAGTTCCAGCGGCGCGGCGTGAAGGTCGTGGCCATCCTCTCGCGCCGGCACAGCGAGGCCAGCACCAGCCAGCGTCCGGACGGCAAGAAACTCCAGGACTTCGCCGACCTCGTGCTCGACACCGGCGCGCCGGTCGGCGACGCGATGGTGAAGGTGCCCGGACTGGACACCCCGGTGTCGCCCGGCTCGACCGTGGGAGGCTGCCTGTTGGTGAACTCCATCAAGGCCGAAGTCGCCCGACGGCTCACTGATGCCGGCCATCCGCCGAAGGTGCTCACCGCCGGTGCGGTGGTCGGACGCGCCCGCGCGACGGAGATCTTCGAGGCCGCCTACGACGAACATGCGCGCCGGTTGGCAAAGCTTTACGAGAACCTTGGCCAGTAGCCGCCCGTCCAGGCGCCGCCGCTCCCGTCGGCACTGATACAGGACACCGGCACGGCGCAGATCGGACGGGGACCCATCCGCGGTTTCGGCTTTGGACTTCGGGCCGGGTCGCCTAGCATCCGCTCCTCGTTTATGGCCACGATCCGACCGTTCGCCGCTCTCCGTCCCCGCCCCGACCTCGCCGCCAAGATCTGCGAGCTCCCGTACGACGTCATGTCGTCCGAGGAGGCCCGCGTCATGGCCCAAGGCAATCCGCTCAGCTTCCTCCACGTGAGCAAGCCGGAGATCGACCTGCCGCCGGGCACCGACCTGTATTCGCCGGCCGTCTACGCGAAGGGCGCCGAGAACTTCGCCGCGCTCATCGCGCAAGGCGCGCTGCAGCAGGACGACCGGCCCTGCTTCTATCTCTATCGGCAGGTGATGGGGCCGCACAGCCAGACCGGCCTGGTCGCCGCGGCCAGTTGCCAAGAATACCTCGACGGGATCATCAAGAAGCATGAGCTCACCCGGCCGGACAAAGAGGACGACCGCGTCCGCCACATCGAGGCCCTGGATTCGCAGACCGGCCCGGTGTTCCTCACCTACCGCGCCGATGCCGCGATGGACGCCTTCGTCGCCGCCCGTTGCAGCGCCGCCCCCGCCGTGGACCTCACCGCACCGGACGGCGTCCGCCACACCGCCTGGGTGGTGGGTGACGCCGAGGGCATCGCGGTCATCGCCGCGGCCTTCGAGAAGATCCCCTTCCTCTACATCGCCGACGGGCATCACCGCAGCGCCGCGGCGGGTCGGGTGTTCCAGTCGCGGCAAGGCGCCGGGCAGAGCGCGCGGTTCCTGACCGTGGTCTTCCCGCACGACCAGATGCAGATCCTGCCCTACAACCGGGTGCTCACAGACCGGCACGGTCTCACGGCGGAGGCCTTGCTGACGAAGCTCGGGACCGTGTTCGACATCCGGGCCGGCGGGCCGGCGAAGCCCACGCGCAAGCACGAGCTGGCGCTGTACATCGACGGCGCGTGGCGGACGCTCACCTTCCGCCCGGCGTTCACCGCGACGGACGACCCGATCGAGCGCCTCGACGTGACGCTGCTGCAGAAGCACGTGCTCGCGCCGGTCTTCGGCATCGACGATCCGCGCACCAGCAAGCGCATCAACTTCGTGGGCGGCATCCGCGGCACGGCCGAGCTGGAGAAGCTCGTGGACAGCGGCGAACACGCCTGCGCCTTCTCGATGTTCCCGACGAGCATCGAGGACCTCATGAGCATCGCCGACGCCGGCGGGATCATGCCGCCGAAGAGCACGTGGTTCGAGCCGAAGCTCCGCGACGCGATGTTCTGCCACCAGCTCTGAAGCCCGGTGCGTGTCCCGCGAGGAGAATTTCCCGAGAGGATGCGCAGGATGCCGGGCTGACCCCGTGTCCTGAAGATCCGAACCACCCGGCCCCGTCTCCATGTCCGACACCCGCCTCCAACGCAGCCTGCGCGTCACCTTCCTCGGGATGGCCGCGAACGTGTTGCTGGCGGGCGGCAAGCTGTTCGCCGGCCTCGTCGGTCATTCCCACGCGTTGGTCGCCGACGCATTCGAATCGTTCGCCGACATCGTCGGATCGATCATCGTCTGGCGCGGGATCGTCGTGGCCTCCAAGCCCGCCGACGAGGACCACCCCTACGGCCACGGCAAGGCCGAGCCGATCGCGGCGGCCGTCATCTCCACCATGCTGCTGCTGGCCGCGGCGGGCATCGGGCTGCACGCGTTGCGCGAGGTCATCACCCCGACGCCAGGACCGGGGCCGAGGCCGTTCACGCTGCTGGTGCTGCTCGGCGTGCTGGTCGTGAAGGAGGTGCTCTTCCGCTACGTGCAGCGCGAGGGCGAAGCGGTCCAGAGCGCGGCCGTGAAGAGCGACGCGTGGCATCATCGTAGCGATGCGGTGACCTCCCTCGCCGCGGCCATCGGAATCACCATCTCGTTGGTCGGGGGGCCGCGGTTCGCCACCGCCGATTCGGTGGCGGCGGTCGTCGCGGCCGCCGTCATCGCGTGGAACGGCTGGAGCCTTCTGCGTCCCGCGCTCGAAGAGCTGATGGATGCGACGCCCGATCCGCTGCTCACCGAGCACATCCGCGTCATCGCCTCCGCCGTGCCGGGCGTGGATGCCATCGAGAAATGCTTCGCGCGCAAGATGGGCTACCACCTGTTCGTGGACATGCACGTCCACGTCGATCCGCTGATGACGGTCGAGCGCTCCCATCGCCTCGCCCACGAGGTGAAGGACACCGTCCGCGCCCAGTTGCCGCACGTCCACGACGTGCTCATCCACATCGAACCGGCGCGCCCGCACGTGGGACCGGAGTGACGGGCCGCGACCCTGGACCAAAGGCCGGTCCAGTATCCGAGGTGGAGACGGGGACGGAGCGGATCAGGAAAGCAGGAAAGCAGGAAGGGAAGTGCCGCAGAGCGTCTCGGAGACCGGAGGAGGCACCGCCGGGCCCACCCGCTATCGCGCTTCCCGTTGCTTCTTGATCCGTCCTTTTCCTGCCTTCCTGCTTTCCAGCCCCCCCTTCTCCTTCCCCGGTTTTCCCGCCCGGACGCGGTCTGCGTTCCATCCTCGGTTCCAAAGATCGGTCGACGCGCCGCAAGTTTGCCCTTCCACGCGCCGCCGCCGTTCGCATCATCCGCCCGCCAAAATGAAAATCGTCCTCGCTTACTCCGGCGGCCTCGACACCTCGGTGCTGCTCTCCTGGATCAAGGAAACCTACGGCAACGCCGAGATGATCTGCTTCTGCGCCAACATCGGCCAAGAAGACGAGCTCAAGGGCCTCGAGAAGAAGGCCAAGAAGACCGGTGCCTCGAAGATCTACATCGACGACCTGCAGGCGGAGTTCGCCAGCGACTTCATCTATCCGATGCTCCGCGCCGGCGCGATCTACGAGGGCCAGTACTTCCTCGGCACCAGCATCGCCCGCCCGCTCATCGCCAAGCGCATGGTCGAGATCGCCAAGGCCGAGAAGGCCGACGCCATCGCCCACGGCGCCACCGGCAAGGGCAACGACCAGGTGCGCTTCGAGCTGACCGCCGCCGCCCTCGCGCCCGAGCTCCAGATCATCGCGCCGTGGCGCGACGAGCGGTACCGCAAGGATTTCCCCGGCCGCCAGGCGATGATCGATTGCTGCGCCGCCAAGGGCATCCCCGTGCAGGCCTCGGCCAAGAAGCCGTACTCGATGGACCGCAACCTCCTGCACATCTCGTACGAGGCCGGCATCCTCGAGGATCCTTGGTACGATTCCTTCGACCTCAAGAACCGCGATTACTTCACCACCCTCTCCGTGCTGCCCGAGGACGCCCCGGACAAGCCCGAGCACGTCGAGCTCGAGTTCGTGAAGGGCGATTGCGTGGCGGTGAACGGCAAGACGATGACCCCGCTCAAGGTCATGCAGACGCTGAACAAGATCGGCGGCAGACACGGCGTCGGCCGGGTGGACATGGTCGAGAACCGCTTCGTGGGCATGAAGAGCCGCGGTGTGTACGAGACCCCGGGCGGCAGCATCCTGCACTACGCGCACCGCCAGATGGAGAGCCTGACGATGGACCGCGAGGTCATGCACCAGCGCGACGGCTTCATCCCGAAATACGCCGAACTGGTGTACAACGGCTTCTGGTACGCCCCGGAGCGCCTCGCCCTGCAGGCCTACGTCGAGGAGAGCCAGAAGAACGTCAGCGGCACGGTGCGGGTGAAGCTGTACAAAGGCGGGCTCTACGTGGCCGGCCGCAAGTCGAAGTTCTCCATGTACAACCCGCACATCGCGACCATGGAGGAAGATCCGACCAAGGCCTACAACCAGGACGACGCGACCGGCTTCATCCGATTGAACGGCCTCCGCCTCCGGGTGAACTCGACCGTGAACGGCGCGGCGAACCTGAAGGTGCTGTGAGTTGCCTTCCTAAAACGCTCATCGCTGGTACTCTTTGCCCATGACTTGGCAGGCCAAGATCGCCCAGTGGCGGAAACTAAAGCCAACGGAGCGCAAGGCACTCCGCTGGGCCGATGTGCCTCGACAAGTTGCGGAGAGCATGGCCTTCGAAGGCGAACCAGTGGATCTCGCATGGCTGAAGGCTCTACATGGCCGCCGCACGCCACGCGCTTCCTAGAGACGACCCGCGGGGTCTTGTCCTACGCGCAGCTGGCACCGCTGCTGGCCGAGCGCGTCCTGCGGGTGCAGCAAGACATCGAAGACGGCGCTTTCGCCGCACACCCGCTGGACGGGGTGCTTCTGCTAAGCCTTCATCACGGCATCTGTGGGGACCTTGTGCCCGATTGGGCGGGGCGCTTTCGCGCGACTGAAGTCGAAGTCGGGCGGCACTCGCCGCCGCATTCGTATCAGGTGCCGTTGCTCGTCCACGGTTACTTCGCCGATCTGGACGCCCGGATCGGCGATGTGTCCGAGGGAAGAGGCTCTCTCTTGCTGGAGACGCTTGCCTTTGCCGAAGGGCGCATGCTGTCCATCCATCCGTTCCCCGATTTCAACGGGCGCGCGACGCGTTTGCTTCTGGCTGAGATCTTGCGCCGCCTAGAACTGCCACCCGTCGAACTCGCACCCACCGATGACGCCGCGCGCAAGGATTACATCCACGCGTTGGAAGCCGCCGACCAATTGGATTGGAAGCCGTTGACCGAGATATGGAAACAACGCCTGCTAGCCACCTGAAACCGCACGTCGCGACGATGGAGGCCGCCCCGGCCCGGGCCCACAACCAGGACGACGCGACCGTGAACGGCGCGGCGAACCTGGCGAAGCTGAAGTAACCTCGGGCTCCCGGCAAGGACGCCGCGCCAGCGCTGCTGGCGCGGCGTTCTGTTTTCCGGCATCGTCGACCCCATGGATCTGTCACGGGCGTGGTTGGCGTGGTTGGCGCTGGCCTTGGTGTCCGGGGTGGCAGCGGCGGAACCCTGCCGCATCGAGATCGTCGAGCAGGGCAACGGCTGGCCGGTGCCGCTGGTGGAACTGCGCACGACGCACCAGGCGCGGTTCGTCTCGGACAACGCGGGGCGGATCGCCTTCGATCTGCCGGAGCTGATGGGACGCGAGACCTGGTTCGAGGTCCGCGGCCACGGCTACGAGGCGGAGGCGGATGGCTTCGGGATGCGCGGCGTGCGGCTGAAGCCGGAGCCGGGCCGGACGCTGCGGGTGGAGGTGAAGCGGACCGTCCTCGCGCGGCGCATCGGGCGGCTGACCGGCGCCGGCCTGTTCGCCGAAAGCCAGAAGCTCGGGTTGGATCAAGATTGGCGCGAATCGGGCCTCGTCGGGCAGGACAGCGTGCAGAACGCGGTGCATCGCGGGCGGCTCTTCTGGTTCTGGGGCGACACGACGCCGGCAAAGCATCCGCTCGGCATCTTCGACGGCACCGGCGCGACGACAGCGACCTCACCCGCGTCGCCGCTCGCCCCGCCGCTGCGGTTTCCTTTGGCCTACTTCACCGATGGGACCGGCGCGCCGCGCGGCATCGCGCCGATGCCCGGGAGCGGCCCGACCTGGGTGACGGGCGTGGCCAGCGTGCCCGATGCGTCGGGCAATCCGCGGCTGGTGTGCACCTACGTGAAGATCAAGCCGCCGCTCGAAGCCTACGAGTGGGGCCTCGCCGTGTGGGACGAGGAGAAGAGCGTCTTCCAAAAGCTGAAGACGATCTGGACGAAGTCCGAGGCCGCACCGAAAGCACCGCCGGTCCCCGAGGGCCATCCGGTGACTTGGCGGGACGCAGCGGGCAAGGACTGGCTGCTCTTCGGCGATCCGTTCCCCACGCTCCGTTGTCCGGCGACCTTCGAGGCCTGGCAGGACGCGAAGACCTGGGAGCGGCTCACCCCGCCGGCGAGCTTGGCCGGCAGCCACGGCGAGACCGTGAAGCCGCACAGCGGTTCCATCGCGTGGCATCCGTGGCGCCAGCGATGGGTGACGGTCTTCATGCAGGTGTTCGGCAAACCTTCCGCCTTCGGCGAGCTGTGGTATGCCGAATCCGACGCGCCGACCGGTCCGTGGGGCACGGCGGTGAAGGTGTTGAGCCACGACAACTACACGTTCTACAATCCGCGGCTGCACATCGGGTTCACGCCGTCCGGTTCGCCGCAGCTGTTCTTCGAGGGCACCTACACGATGCAGTTCGCCGACCATGCGCCCCCCACGCCGCGCCATGACTACAACCAGATCCTCTACCGGCTCGACCTGGACGACGCGGCGCTGAAACCGGCGCAGCAGCGTTGAACCCGCCTGTTGGCCCTGCCCTCGCTCCAACGGGGTCACTGCATCGGCAGCGACAGGCTATCGCGCGCTCGGTGACGCCGACCAAGGCCGTCGGGCTCCACGATCACGTTGTCCTTCTGGAATCCGGCCTTCTGGGCGGCAGCGTGCTTGCCTGAGTGTTTGACGAAGAGCGCCATCGCCCCTTTGGCGACACCGCGTCGGGCGCGGTGTCCGCCCTATAGATCTTCGAGAAACAGCCCGCCCGGAGCCATCGTGCGCATCTCAGCGCTCCCGGAACCCTCGGAATACGTAGCCGTCACCGGCCAGGGGTGGATCAGCTTCGTCGCTTGGCGTCGCCGGCGGATCCCGCTGAAGCGGCCGGTCTCGCATTCCCCGACGGCCACCGCTGGATCCCGGCGGTGGCCGTTTTCATCGACGTCTTCTTCGTCGTCTCCGCTCTCATCGCGTATCGGGCCGAGGACCGGGATCGCCGCGCTGGACAGGCCGCCATCCCTGCCTACTTTCCAATTCCGATCCCAAAGCCTCGACCGCCCCCACCGCAGATCGCGGCCGGAGAAAGGTCAGGCGTCCGCCCCACCCCGATCCTATGCCGACAACCCCGTCCCCATTGAAACGAGCCTTCACCGCCGCCAAGCGTGCGCTCGGACCCCAACGCTACGGATCGGGAGACCGGGTGCTCGCCTGTCCGATGTGCGGGCACGATCATTTCGATACCGGTCCTTACATGGTGTTGTTCGGGGTGTGGACGCTGGTCTGTGCCGAGTGCCGTCATATTTCGCCCTTCGAGAGGTTGCCGGAGCGGACCGATGCCTGACGCCTGAACGGCCCGCTGCGCGCCGATGAGCCGCAGGATGGACGAGGTGGGCGACGCGGCGAAGGACTGCGACACCGCCCGTTTCTTCCACACACCACCGGAACTCCGGTAGGAGGCCTTCGGCGACCGCGGCGTCATCCGGCGACCGGGCGTCAGCGGAACCGGGGCGGGTTCTTCGGCGGCGAGGCCCTTCCAAAGGCGCCTGTCCGGACGGCATCTCGCGAAGGTTTGCCGTGCCGTCCGGGCGGAAATCTGTCACTAGTTTCCGTCGGACGCCATCCAACGTGAACACATCGACCGCCATCTTCTACCGCAGCGCGCCGGACCTCGCCGCGTGCCCGGACGAATCCATGCCGGAGTTCGCCTTCGCCGGGCGCTCCAACGTGGGCAAGTCGTCGTTGCTCAACATGCTCGTCGGCAAGCGCGACCTCGCCCGGGTCTCGGCCACGCCGGGGCACACGAAGCACCTCAATTTCTTCACCGTCAACGGCACCTGGCGGCTGGTGGACCTCCCCGGCTACGGCTACGCCAAGATCGAGCGCAAGGAGCGCGGACGCTTCAGCCGCTCGGTGTCGGAATACCTCGCCGAGCGTCCGAACCTCCGCTGCGTCTTCGCGCTGGTCGACGGGTCGCTCCCGCCCCAGGGCTACGACCTGGAGTTCGTGGAATGGATGGCCGACAACGAGGTGCCGTTCGTGCTGGTGTTCTCCAAGATCGACAAGGTCGGCCCGGTGAAGCTCCAGGAGACCATCGCGGCGTTCACCGCCAAGCTGGCCGAATGGTCGGACCGCCCGCCGGAGATCCTCACCTGCTCGGCGGTCGAGCGCATGGGCCGGGCCGCGCTGCTCGCGATCATCGATTCCCAGCTCGAACCGGAGCAAAAAAAAGCGAAGCGGGCCGTGAAGCCGAAGCTCCCGCTCCGCGCCACGCCTTGGTGAACGGTGGATGCGGCCGGTCCGCGCGAGCAACGTGGCGGAACAGCTCCCGCCCGGCCCGCCCCCGATGACGATCGCGTCGTACGTCTGCTCGTCCATCGCTTGAGAGTCATGCGGGAACCGGGACGAGGCCACACAGGGAGCCGTGCCGGTTGACCCGGCGCCGCAGGCTTGCCTAGCTTCGCGGCATCCCATGAACGCTCCCCTCGTCTTCGCCGCCCTCGTCGCGACCAGCTTGATCGCCCAAGCCCGACAGGATGTCCTCGTCCGCTCGCGCAGCTCCGCCGTCCCCGGCGCCGCGAGGAGCCCGGCGCCGAGGACCGCGACGGCTGCTGCGCGCAAGGCGTATCCGTCGTATGGCTCGGTCGAGCGGCTCTCGCCCGCGTTCGACGCGCTCGTCGCGCCCGGGACCCCGATGGAGAAGCTGGCGGACGGCTTCACGTGGTCCGAAGGGCCGACGTGGCTCAAACGCGACGGCGCGCTGGTGTTCTCCGACGTGCCGAAGAACCGCGCCTACCGCTGGTCGGAACGCGACGGCGTGTCGGTCTTCCTGGAGCCGAGCGGATACACCGGGTCGGCGCTGCAGTTCCGCGAGCCCGGGTCCAACGGGCTCACGACCGATGCCGCGGGGCACCTCTATCTTTGCCAGCACGGCGACCGGCGCATCTCGCGCCTCGACGGGAAGAAGTTCACGCCCTTCGCCGAGTTCTTCAACGGACGCCGTTTCAGCTCGCCCAACGACCTCGTGTTCGCCCGCGACGGCCGCCTGTTCTTCACCGACCCGCCCTACGGCCACGCGCTGCTCGACGCCAGCCCGCTGAAAGAGATCATGTTCAACGGCGTGTACGTGCGCCGCACCGACGGATCGGTCGGCCTCGTCACCAGCAAGCTCACCTTCCCCAACGGCATCGGCCTCTCGCCCGACGAGAAGACGCTCTACGTCGCCGTGTCCGACCCGAAAGGACCGGTGATCATGGCCTTCGAACTCGCCCCCGACGGTTCGGCCGGCAGGGGCCGCGTGTTCTTCGACGCTGCGCCGCTCGTGCGCCCCGACCGTCCCGGCAATCCCGACGGACTCAAGGTCGACACCCGCGGCAACGTGTGGGCGACCGGGCCGGGCGGCGTGCTCGTGATCGCGCCGGACGGCACGCATCTGGGCACCTTGGTCACCGGGCAGCCGACCGGGAACTGCGCCTGGGGCGACGACGGGTCGACGCTCTACATCACCTCGAACCACGACCTGGTGCGGATCCGCACCCTGTCCAAGGGCATCGGGTTCTGAGCCGGGACCGCGGGACCGAGCCTGTCTGAAAAGTAGGACAGTGCCTCTGGCCTGTCTGTTGCGGGGCTTCCAGCCCCACGCCAGACAGATGGTGCCACGGGCTGGAAGCCCGCAGGCAGACAGGCTGGAGGCCTGTCCTACTACGCCGGCCAGCCTTTTCAAACGGGCCCTGAAAAACGGACGCGACCGTCCGCACTCCGTCGAGAGGGATCGTCCCGGCTCCGAAGCACCACGACCGGGTCAAGGCGCGGGTCTCCGGCCGCGCGCCGGGTTGGGCAGGCCGACCCGACGGATGACCTGGTCCTGCAGGTCGAGGACATCGAATTCCAACCAGCGGTCCTCGAACGACACGAGGTTCGTCTGCCCGAGGAACAGGGCGCTGCCGTTCTTCAAGGTCCATCCGAGCAGGAAAAAGGTGTCGTCGCCCCACGGCAACCGGTCGCTCGAACTGCCTCCGAACATGACGAGCTCGCCTTGGACCGGACGCAGCTTGGCAGGACCCGGCGTCTCCAGGTAGGTCCGTCCATCCGCGGCGACGTGGCTGAACCAGATGGTGACGACCGGAAGCGTCTCCTCCCCGAGCGTCCAGCTGCTCGCGAGCGGCGCATTCGGCGGCGGAAGGAACCGTTGCAGAACGGCCGGCAGCCGGGATGCGAACCGATCGGTCCACGCGGAACGGAATCGTGGCTTCGGAGCGGACTGGATCCCGAAGGTCGCGCCGAAGAAACGCAACCGGCTCCCATCGGAGAGCCGGACCTCGCGACGGTCGCGACCGCTCCACGCGGCCACGACGGCGACGACGACGGCCAGCCCGACCATCGCCGCCCAGGTCCGTTTCCTCATGCCGGAGACCTGACCGGGCGGTATCAGCACAAGCAAGCCCGATACCCTCGGATGTCGCGGACCAAAGATCATTCGCATCGATTTGCGGTGCCGATCCGCTACTTTGCCCGCGCCATGAACGTCCGCCTCGCCTACGGGCAGGGTCATCTACCGGTCGAGTTCCCCGAGGGCCGGACCACGGTCATCGATCCGTCGCATCGGCCCGCGATCGCCGATGAGCGCGCCGCCCACCTCGTCCCCTGCCCCGATATCGCCGCCGTCGTCGCGCGCGCGCTCGACCAGGCCGGACCGCGTTCGCGCGTCGTCGTCCTGCCCCAAGGCCCGCTCACCATCCCGCACCTCGCTTGAACGCCATCGCCCCCGTCCTCCGTCTCTTGCTGCCCGCGCTGTTGCTGTCGCTGATCGCGGCCACGTCCGCGCCGGCCGCCGATGTCCGCCCCGCCGCGGACCCGAACCGCAACCCGCGCCGCCAGGCGAAGACGCCCAACATCGTCCTCATCCTCGCCGATGACCTCGGCTACGGCGACCTCGGCTGCTACGGCCAGACCAAGATCCTGACGCCGAACATCGACCGCCTCGCGGCCGAAGGGATGCGGTTCACCCAGGCCTACGCCGGGAACACCGTGTGCGCCCCGAGCCGCTGCGCGTTGATGACCGGCAAGCACTCCGGCCACGGACGCGTCCGCAGCAACGTGCAGGTGCCGCTGGAGGCCGAGGACGTCACCATCGCCGAGGTGCTGAAGAGCGCCGGCCACCATTGCGGGGCCTTCGGCAAATGGGCGCTCGGCTGGGAAGGCACCACCGGCATTCCGAACCGGCAAGGCTTCGAGGAATGGCTCGGCTACCTCGATCAGGCCCATGCCCACGACTATTACCCGGCGATGCTCTGGCGGAACGAGGACCTCCAGTATGCCCTGCCTGGCAACCAGGACGGCAAACGCGGCGACTACGCGCCGAACCTCTTCCAGAAGGCCGCCGGCAACTTCATCCGGATCAACGAGGACGACCCGTTCTTCCTCTACTTCCCCACCACCATCCCGCACGCCAACAACGAGCGCGGCACGAACGGCATGGAGGTCCCCTCGCTCGGCGCGTACGCCAAGATGGATTGGCCGGAGCCCGAGAAGGCCAAGGCCGCGATGATCTCCCGGCTCGACGCCTTCGTCGGGGCGCTGATGGAGGACCTCAAGAAGCGCAAGATCGACCAGGACACCTTGATCCTCTTCACCAGCGACAACGGCCCGCACAAAGAAGGCGGCGTGGACCCGAGGTTCTTCGCCAGCTCCGGACCGTTCCGCGGCATCAAACGCGACCTCTACGAAGGCGGCATCCGCGTGCCCTTGATCGCCCGCTGGCCCGGCCGGATCAAGCCCGGCGCCGTCAACGCCCTACCGGTCGCGTCCTGGGACCTGTTGCCCACCCTCGCCGACCTCGTCGACCGCACGCCGCCCAAGGACATCGACGGCATCTCGGTCCTGCCGACGTTCTTCGGCGCGACGCCCAAGCGCACGCATGCGTATCTCTACTGGGAAAGCCACGAGAAGGGCTACCTGCAGGCCGTCCGCGAAGGTGATTGGAAGGGCGTGAAGCTCGACGCCGACAAGCCGCTCGAGCTCTACGATCTCGCCAACGACCCCGCGGAGACCCAGGACGTCGCCACGGCGAATCCCGACGTGGTGAAGCGGCTCGAATCCCACATGAAGGCCGCGGCGGACCCGTGGTCGCAGCCGCAAGAGCGGTCGCCGTTTCTCAAGAAGAAGTAGGACGGTGGACCGGTCGAGGCACGCCCGGCGGCGAAGATATCCCCCTCGCCGAACTGCGCGACCGCTTGACGAAGCTGCCTCGCGACCGGCGCATCGTGCACTACTGCCCCAAGGGACAGCGAGGTGCCTTCCCTTGGGGCGTAGGGGCGGGGAAGTAACCAGTAACCAGTAACCAGTAACCAGTAACCAGTAACCAGTAACCAGTGGGCCAGAAAGCCAGTGGTGAACAGTGAAGGCGCGAAGAGGGAGCGACCTTTGGAGGCGGAGGCCCGCCCCGAAAGCGGCAGAGGACTGCCGCTTTTCCGCACGGGGGCACCGCGGGGCCGGCCGCTGCTTGATGCGGGCGGTCGCCGGCTCGTGGCCGAGGTTGGCGGCGGCTCGGTTGTAGGCCCTTCCGAGGATGGCGTTGGTCTCCGTGCCGCGGCCGGCGAGCAACCGCTCCCCAGAGTCGAACTTCGCCCGGACGCTCCCTTCATCGGCCTGGCTGCGCCGGAACTCAGTCGCCTTGGTCTCGGTGGCCGCGGCCTTGACCAACGCGTTGGACCGGGCCGCCGCCACCAGAGCGGGGATGACGCAGCACCGGGCGCGTGCGGAGCCGCTCCGCCGCATCGGCGGACGGACCGGCGACCGCCGATTCCTGGCTTCCACGCGGGGAGCTTTGGCCTTCCAATCCGCTCCCTCATGCCACGCCGCGCGGTCATCGATGTCGGGACGAACTCCGTGAAGGTCCTCGTGGCCGACGTGGAAGGACGCCTCGTCACGCCGCTCTGGGAGACCAGCGAACAGACGCGGCTCGGACGCGGCTTCTACGAGGACCACCGCCTGCAGCCGGAACCGATCGCCGCGACTGCGGCGGCCGTGGCCCGCTTCGCCGAAGCGGCGCGCGGGCGCGGCGCGGCATCCGTCCGGATCGTCGCCACCAGCGCGGCGCGCGACGCCCTCAACCGCGACGAGCTGCTGGGGGCGATCCACGCCGCATCCGGGCTGGTGACCGAAGTGATCTCGGGCGAGACGGAGGCGGACTGGGCGTTCGCCGGCGTCTGCTCGGCACCGGGCCTCGCGGAACAGCGGTTGCTCGTGCTCGACGTGGGCGGCGGCAGCACCGAGTTCATCCTGGGCACGCGCGGGCGGATCGATTTCCGCGGGAGCTTCGAGCTCGGAAGCGTCCGGGTGTCCGAACGGCTCCGTCCAGGCGATGCGCCGAGCCAGGCCGACCTGGCTTCGTGCCGGGCCTGGGTCCGGGGCCTGCTCGGGGAGTGGGTCGCACCGGACCTTCGCCGGGCGTTCGCCTCGCAAGGGAGGCCGGAGCGCGTCCTCGGCGTGGGCGGCAGCAGCGCGTTGCTGGCGCTGGTGAAGCACGCCTGCCCGGAGTTCGACCGCGAGCTCGTCGAGTCCACGTGTTTCCCGCGCGCCGAACTCTCCGCGCTGGTGGAGCGGCTGTGGTCGCTGCCGCTCGCGGAACGCCGGCTCTTGCCGGGCCTTCCGCCGGAGCGGGCCGATGTCATCCTCACCGGCTCGGTGATCTACGAAGCGGTGCTCGAGGTCTTCGACCTGCCCGAGCTGGGCGTCAGCACCCGCGGGCTGCGTTTCGCCGCGTTGATGGACCCCTAGCCGACCGGCCCCGATGGAACGCCCTGGCCTGCACGAAGAGACCGGCGTGCTCATGGATCGGTACGAGACCGAGCCGGAGCACGTGCTGCACGTCGAGGCACTCGCCTTGCGCCTCTACGACGGGCTCGCGGACTGGCACAGGCTGGCCGCGGTCGACCGCCTGTTGCTCGGGACGGCCGCCCGCTTGCACGACGTCGGCTGGGCCGTGACGCAACCGGACGGGAACGGTCACCACAAGGAATCGGCCCGCCTGATCCGCGCCTTCGCGTGGACCAGCCTGGACCCTGCCGAGGTCGAACTGGTCGCGCTCGTCGCCCGGTACCATCGCAAGTCCATCCCGATGCCGGAACACGACGCCTACTCCGCGCTGGCGCCGGCCGACCGACGACGCGTCCGCGTCCTGGCCGCCTGCCTGCGGATCGGCGACGCACTGGACCGCCGGCATCTCCAGCGCGTCCACGGCGTCGGGATCTCCTGGGACGAACGGTCGATGGAGTTCCATGTCGCCAGCGGCGACGGCGCGGCCGCCGAGCTCGCCGCGGCGGAGAAGAAAGCGGATCTGCTGCGGCTGGAGTTCGGAGGAGAAGTGCGGTTCCTGGGGAGCCGGTGAGTCAAAAGCCTCACGCCGACCCGAGACCCGAGACCCGAGACCTCAGACCTCAGACTTGATCCCCAAGCCGCCCGAACGGCGCACTTTCCATCCGCACCCCGCATCTCCATGCTCGGTGGATGCCAAGTTTCGATATCGTCTCGAAAGTCAACTCGATGGAAGTGGAGAACGCCGTGAACCAGGCCCAGAAGGAGTTGCTCACGCGGTTCGACTTCAAGGGCAGCGGCGCGGAGATCGTGCTCGAGAAGCACGAGATCAAGCTGAAGGCGATGGACAACTTCAAGATCCGCGCGCTGGAGGAGATCGTCGTCGCCAAGCTGGCCAAACGGGGTATCAGCATGAAGAGCATCGACCGCGGCGAGGCAGAGGTCTCGCCGCTCGGCCACGCGCGCCAGGTCATCAAGATCAAGCAAGGGATCGACGGGCCGACCGCGAAGCAGATCAGCCTGTTCCTCCGCGAGAGCAAGATCAAGGTCACCGCCGCCATCCAAGGCGACGAGCTGCGCGTGAACGGCAAGAGCCGCGACGACCTCCAGGAGGCCATCGCCGCGGTGCGTGATCATGATTTCCCGGTGGCGGTGTCGTTCGTGAACTTCCGCGACTGAGACGACGGCGCCCTCGGAACGGCCCCCGGGACGCCCAGGCTTCTGCCTTGCCCATCCGGTCCCGGTCCGCACCCTCCCTCCCGTGTCACTCCGCGTCCTCGTAGCACCCGACAAGTTCAAGGGCACCCTCAGCGCGCAACAGGCCGCGGGTGCGATCGTGGACGGCTGGTGGGCCGCGCGGCCGCAGGATGAGATGGAGATGCTGCCGATGAGCGACGGCGGCGACGGCTTCGGCGGCATCGTGGCCGATCTGATGGGTGCCTCCGAGCAGGTCACCGCGACGGTGGATGCCGCGGCCCGCCCGATCGGCGCGAAGTGGTGGTGGCACGAGGCTTCCCGCACGGCGATCATCGAGGCGGCCCAGGTGGTCGGCTTGGCGATGCTCCCGCCGGGCCGCTTCCATCCGTTCGAGCTCGACACCCGCGGCCTCGGCGCGGTCATCCGCACGGCCGTCGCGGCCGGCGCGCAGACGGTGGTCATCGGCATCGGCGGCAGCGCGACGAACGACGGCGGCTTCGGCGTCGCCACCGCCCTCGGCTGGCGCTTCTACGACGACCACGACCAGCTCATCGACCAGTGGGTGGAGTTGCGCCGCCTCACCCGATGGCTTCCGCCGCTCGAACCGATCCTGGGCGTGGACATCGTGGTGGCGGTCGACGTCCAGAACCCGCTCCTCGGCCTGGACGGTTGCACGCGGGTGTACGGCCCGCAGAAGGGCCTGCTCATGCAGCAGGCGCCGATCGCCGAGGCCGCCCTGGAGAAGCTGGCGCTGCGGGCGCGCGAAGCGGCCGGCCACGACGTCTCGGAAGCCCCCGGCTGCGGAGCGGCGGGCGGCCTGGGGTTCGGGCTCAAGGTGTTCCTCGGCGCGCGGATGGAATCCGGCTTCGAGATCTTCGCGGCCCGCGCGAAGCTCGACGAGAAGATCGCGAAGGCCGACCTCGTGGTCACCGGCGAAGGCGCCATCGACCGGCAGAGCTTCATGGGCAAGGGCACGGGCTGTATGGCCCAGCGCTGCCGGCTGCTGGGCAAACGCTGCATCGGCCTGGCCGGGATGGTGGAAGGCGGCGCGCAGCTCCCCACGAGCGACCGGCTGTTCCACTCCGCCCACGGCATCACGCCGACGATGACCCACCCGGCGGCCGCGAAAAAGGACGCCGCGAAGTGGCTCGAGCGGCTGGCCAACAAGGTCGGGACCGATTACGACTGGTCATGATGGCCGTTCGACCGACACGGGACTTGCGCTTGGCTCGTATGTTCTCATCGGTTTCGCAACGGATCGCGGCCATGGCCGCGATCGGCTACGCCGCCGGGCACACCGCCCCGCGATCCGTCACCGCATCGTCACCCAACTCAGGGATTCCTCGGACACCCTCGCCAGGTACGATGACCGTGTGAGCAATCCTCTTCCCGCTTCCGCGCGCGTGGTGATCATCGGCGGCGGCATCGTCGGATGCAGCATCGCGTACCACCTCGCCAAGCTCGGCTGGCGCGATGTGGTCGTGCTCGAACAGAACCTGCTCGCCGGCGGCACCACGTGGCACGCCGCGGGGCTCGTCGGACGTCTCCGCACCTCGACCAGCCTCACCGCCATCAACAAGTACAGCGCCGAGCTCTACCAAGGACTCGAGCGAGAGACCGGGCATCCGGTCGGATGGAAGCAGGTGGGCAGCCTCATCCTCGGGCGCTCGGAGGCGCGGATGACCCAGCTCAAGCGCACGATGGCGATGGCCGAATGGTTCGGCATCGGATCCCGCCTGATCTCGCCGGAAGAGGCCAAGGCGAGATGGCCGCTGTTGCGGGTCGACGACATCCTCGGCGCCGCGTGGCTGCCGCACGACGGCAAGGTGCTGCCCAAGGAGGTCGCCATCGCCTTGGCCAAAGGCGCGCAGGCCGGCGGTGCGACCCTCGTCGAGGGCGTCCGCGTCACCGGCATCCGTCATCGGGACGGACGCGCCACCGGCGTCGAGACCGACCAAGGCACGATCACCGCGGAGACCGTGGTGCTCACCGGCGGCATGTGGGCGCGCGACCTCGGGCTCCGCTGCGGCGTCGACCTGCCCTTGTACCCGGTCGAACACCATTATGTGGTGAGCAACCCGGTCCCGGGCGCCTTCGACGAGCTGCCGGTCGGGCGCGATCCCGACCTGTGCCTGTATTTCCGCGGCGAAGGCGATTCGGTGATGCTCGGCGCGTTCCAGGCCGAATCGAAGCCGTGGAAGGTCGACCGCGTGCCGGACACGTTCTCGTTCCAGTTGCTGGAGCCGGACTGGGAGAAATTCGCGGAACCGCTGCGCCACGGCAAACACCGCATCCCTGCGCTCGAGACCAGCGGCTTCCAGAAATTCGTCAACGGCCCCGAGAGCTTCACGCCGGACAACAACTTCCTGATGGGCGAGACCGCGCAGATGAAGGGCCTCTTCGTCGCCTGCGGCTTCAACTCCGTCGGCATCGCCAGCGCGGGCGGTGCCGGCAAGTACCTCGCGGAATGGATCATCGACGGCCAACCGAGCCTCGACCTCTGGAGCGTCGACGTCCGGCGTTTCGGCCCGTGGGCCAACAACCGCGAGTTCCTGCGCCGGCGCGTCGTCGAGGTCCTCGGGCTGCATTACCAGATGGCCTGGCCGAACCGCGAGCCCGAGACCGGCCGCGATATCCGCCGATCGCCGCTGCACGATCGCCTGGCCGCGCGCGGCGCATGCTTCGGCCAGAAGGCCGGCTGGGAACGGCCGAACTGGTTCGCGCGCGACGGGGCTGGCTTCGCCGGCGAACCGAAGATGGACCACAGCTTCGGCCGGCAGAACTGGTTCGAGAACCACGCCGCCGAGCATCGCGCCGCGCGCGAGACCGTCGCCCTCTTCGACCAGACGGCATTCGGCAAGCTCGCGGTGAAAGGCGCCGATGCCCTCGCCCTGATGCAGCGGCTCTGCGCCAACGACGTCGATGTCGCCGTCGGCCGCGTGGTCTACACCGGCATGCTCGACGAGCGCGGCGGTTTCGAGAGCGATCTCACGGTCGTCCGCACCGCGAAGGACGCGTTCTATCTCGTCACCGGCAGCACGCAGGCGGTGCGCGACGCCGACTGGATACGCACGCACATCCCCGACGGCGCCCGCGTGGATGTCACGGATGTCACCGGCGCCCACGGCGTCATCGGGGTGATGGGGCCGTCCGCGCGGACGCTGCTGGCCCGCGTCACCGAGGCGGACCTCTCCAATGAGGCGTTCCCGTTCGGCACGGCACGGACGATCTCCGTCGGCCTCGCCACGGTGCGCGCGATCCGGCTGACCTACGTCGGCGAGCTCGGCTGGGAACTTCACGTGCCGGCCGAACAGATGGTCCACGTCCACGAGACGCTGCACGCCACCGGGACCGGTCTCGGCGTCACCGACGCGGGGCATTACGCGGTCAATTCCCTGCGCTTGGAAAAGGGCTACCGGGCGTTCGGTGCCGAGCTCTCGCCCGACGAATCGCCGGTCGAGGCCGGGCTCGGCTTCGCGGTCGCATGGGACAAGCCCGGCGGCTTCATCGGCCGCGACGCGCTCCTTCGCCAGCGCGCCGCAGGGGTGAAGAAACGTCTCGCCGTGTTCACTCTGGATGATCCGGAGCCTGTTCTCTGGGGTAGCGAACCGATCCTGCGCGACGGCGTGATGGTCGGCTACACGACCAGCGGCAGCTACGGCCACACCGTGGGCCGAGCCGTCGGCATGGGCTACGTGCGGGAGGCCGGCGGCGTGACGGACGCCTTCCTCAAGGCCGGCCGCTACGAGGTCCTCGTCAACGGCATCCGCCGACCGGCGACCCTGCATCTCCGCTGCCCGGTCGATCCCGACCGCCGCAAGATCCTGGCCTGAGCCGCCTGTCTGAAAAAGCAGGACAGTGCCTCCGGCCTGTCTTTTCCGGGGCTTCCAGCCCCACGCCCGACAGGCGATGCCACGAGTTGGAAGCTCGCAGGCAGACAGGCTGGAAGCCTGTCCCCCTAGGCCGGCCGGCGTTTTCAGACAGGCACCGAGCCGCGGGCGACAGCGCCGCGACCGGTAGCGTCCCACCGGGCATCGTCGCACGAAAAAATCGTGCCTCCGCCATGGTCGGGCTTGAGCCGGCGCCCGGCGGATGTCCATGCTCAGGGCATGACACTCCGTTCGTCGCTCTCCATCGGGCTTTGCCTTGGCATCGCCGCGCTGCTCCCGGCCTTCGCCCAAGGCTCGCTCAAGGACGCGGCCACCGCCGTCGGCTCCCTGAAGGTCGCCAAAGGATTCAAGGTCGACCTGCTCTACACGGTGCCCAAGGACGGCAAAGGCTCCTGGGTCTCGATGTGCCTCGACCCGAAGGGCCGCCTCATCGTCTCCGACCAGTACGGCAAGCTCTACCGGCTCACGTTGCCGCCGCTCGGCAGCACGGCGGAGCCGGGGGTCGAGACCCTCGACATCCCGGTGGGCGGCGCGCAAGGCCTGCTCTACGCCTTCGACAGCCTGTACGTGATGTGCGCGAACGACAAACCGTACGCCCGCGGCCTCTACCGTGTCCGCGACACGGACGGCGACGACAAGTTCGACGACGTGAAGCTGATCCGCGGCCTCGACGGCGGCGGCGAGCACGGGCCGCACGCCATCCTGCTCTCGCCCGACGGCAGATCGCTCACCATCGTCTCCGGCAACCAGACCAAGCTCACCGCCATCGATTCCTCGCGGGTGCCCATGCTCTGGTCCGAGGACCATCTGCTCCCGCGGCTCTGGGACGGCAACGGCTTCATGAAGGGCGTGCTCGCGCCCGGCGGCTGGATCGCCAAGACCGATCCCGAGGGCAAGACCTGGGAGCTCATGGCCAACGGCTTCCGCAACGAGTACGACGCCGCCTACAACCGCGACGGCGAGCTCTTCGCCTTCGACGCGGACATGGAGTGGGACATGAACACCCCGTGGTACCGGCCCACGCGCGTCAACCACGTCGCCAGCGGCGCGGAGTTCGGATGGCGCAGCGGCGCCGGCAAGTGGCCCGCCTACTATCCGGACAGCCTCGGCGCGGTCGTGGACGTCGGCCCCGGATCGCCCACCGGCGTCACCTTCGGCTACGGCGCGAAGTTCCCCGCGAAGTACCAGGAGGCCCTGTTCATCAACGACTGGAGCTACGGAAAACTATACGCCGTCCACCTCAAGCCGCAGGGCTCCGGCTACACCGGCGAACTGGAGGAGTTCATCGCAGGTTCGCCCTTGCCCTTGACCGACCTGGTCGTGAACCCCAAGGACGGCGCGCTCTACTTCGCCATCGGCGGACGCAAGACGCAGTCCGCGCTCTACCGCGTCACCTGGACCGGCGGCGGATCGACCGCGGCGTCTTCCGGGATGAAGGGCGGCGAGAAGGAACGCGCCCAACGTCACGCGCTCGAGGCCTTCCACGGCAAGGTCGACCCCAAGGCGGTCAAGGCCGCATGGCCGTTCCTGGGCAGCAAGGACCGCAACCTCCGCTTCGCCGCGCGCGTCGCCATCGAATGGCAGCCGGTCGGGACCTGGCGCGAGCTCGCGCTGGCCGAGAAGGACCCGGAGGCCAGCATCCAAGCGCTCATCGCCTTGTCCCGTGCCAGCAGCAAGGACGCCTTCCATCGCAAGGCCTCCGACCCGCAGCCGGACGCCACGTTGCAGGCCAAGATCGTCGCCTCGCTCGACCGCATCCGCTGGGACAAGATCTCCGATCCTCAGCGCCTGGAGCTGCTCCGCGCCTACTCGCTCGCCTTCACCCGGCTCGGCCGTCCCGATGAGGCGACCCGGACCCGCCTCATCGCCAAGTTCGACCCCGTCTATCCCGCGAAGACCCGCGAGCTGAACGCCGAGCTCGCGCCGATGCTCGTGTATCTCGAAGCGCCCAGCGCCGCCGCCAAGCTGACCGCCGCGCTCGCGACCGCACCGACCCAAGAGGAGCAGCTCGACATCGCCCGCTCGGTCCGCGGGCTCAAGAACGGATGGACCCTCGATCAGCGCAAGGCCTACTTCGGCTGGTTCCTCAAGGCGGCGAACTTCCGCGGCGGCGCCTCGCTCGCCGGCTTCCTCCGCGACATCAAGGCCGATGCCGTCGCCACGCTCAGCCCCTCCGAGAAGACCGCGCTGACCGAGGTGCTCAGCGCCAAGCCGGTGGTGAAGAAGCCGCTGGAGAACCTGCTCGCCGGCCGCCCCACCGTGAAGGAATGGACGGTCAACGACCTCGCCCCGGCGCTCGCCTCGGGCCTGAAAGGGCGGAACTTCGAGCGCGGCCGCGAGCTGTTCGGCGCCGTCGGCTGCTACAACTGCCACCGCTTCGCCACCGAAGGCGGCGCCGTCGGGCCCGATCTCACCGGCATCGCCGGACGCTTCAACCCGCGCGACCTGCTCGAATCGGTCATCGAGCCCAGCAAGGAGGTCAGCGACCAGTACGCGCCGACCGTCTTCACCCTCAAGAACGGCACCACCGTCATCGGCCGCGTGGCCAACCTGAACAACGACGACATCAGCGTGATGGAGGACATGTCCGCTCCCGGCGACTTCACCAACGTGAAGCGCGCCGAACTGGTGCGGTCCGAGCCCTCGAAGGTCTCGCCGATGCCCGAAGGCCTGCTCAACACGCTCAAGCAGGACGAGGTGCTCGACCTGATGGCGTTCCTGCTTTCGCGCGGCGAGCGCGACGGCAAGTTCTTCCGGTAAGGCCCTAGCCGGGACGGGCTCCGTCCCGGCCACGGACTTCCGGGACGACGAGCTGCGCTGCGGCCGACACGGCCGCAGCGGCGGCGAATTGCCGCACGAGCGAAGGATCCCGGCGGGCAGGTTGCCGCCGGGATCGACGAAGTGGGCCGTTCCCACCGGACGCGGCAGGGACTTCTCCGGCGGATCGCTGGCGGATATCCGGATCCGCCCGGTCGTCGTCACGGTCCGGTGACGATGGCGGGCGCAGCTTGACTCGGACACATCGGCCCCGGAAGGTGCGGAATTGATTATCCCCGCATGGAAACGCCTCCTCTCATGTCCGCTGAAACTAAACCCGCCGTGCCGGGTATTCCGGGCGTCAAAATGACCGCTCCCAAGAAGAAAAGCTCCGGCTGGATCGGGTGGTTCCTGCTCGTCCTCCTGCTCCTCGCAGGCGGCGGAGGCTACGCCGGATGGCAGAGATTCCGTCCCCAACCGCTCGCGGTGCAGACCGACCCGGTCGTGCGCCGCGGCCTCACCGAGATCGTGACGGCCACCGGCAAGGTGCAGCCGGTCCTCCAGGTCAAGATCAGCCCCGAGGTCTCCGGCGAGATCATCGAACTGCCGGTGAAGGAAGGACAGGCGGTGAAGAAAGGCGACCTGCTCGTGCGGATCAAGCCCGATTTCTACATCGCCAGCCGCAATTCCGCGCAGGCGAATTTCCGATCGGCTGAATCCGGACGATCCACCTCCGTCGCGCAGGCGGCGAAGGCGGAGTCGGAGTTCAAGCGGAACAAGGAGCTGTTCGAGCGCAAGCTGGTGAGCGAATCGGTCTACGACGACTACCGCACCGCCTTCGACGTCGCCAAGGCGCAGGCCGAGAGCTCCGGCCACCAGATCGAGATGGCCAAGCAGACCCTCAAGAAATCGGAGGAGGACCTGCTGAAGTGCACCATCCACAGCCCGATCGACGGCACCGTCAGCAAGCTCATCTCCGAGAAGGGCGAGCGCGTCGTGGGCACCGGCATGATGGCGGGCACGGAGATCATGACCGTGGCCGACCTCACCGAGATGGAGGCGCGCGTCGAGGTCGGCGAAGTGGACGTCGTGCTCGTGCAACTCGGCCATCGGGTCCGGCTGGAGGTCGATTCCTTCCGCGACCGCAAGTTCGCCGGCGTCGTCACCCAGATCGCCAACTCCGCGAAGACCACCGGCCTTAACTCGCAGAGCGAGGCGACCAAGTTCGAGGTGCGGATCCGCATCGCGGACAAGGCCCGTTTCCTCCCCGGGATGAGCGCCACCGCCGAGGTCGAGACCCGCTACCGCACCAACGTGCTCACCGTGCCGATCCAAGCGGTGACGACACGCCTGCCGAAGGGCGCCAAGAAGGACGACGCGAAGCCCTCGATGGCCAAGGGCGAGGACAAGGACCTGGAGCAGGAGCTCGCCGACCTGAACAAGAAGAAGGACAAGTCCGGTCCGAAGCCGATCGACGTCGTCTTCGCGGTCGAGGCCGGCAAGGCCAGGATGCTGCCGGTCAAGCGGGGCATCAGCGACGAGTCCTACTACGAGATCCTGGAGGGCCTCACCGAGGGCCAGGAGATCGTGACCGGCAGCTACAAGGCGATCGCCCGCGAGCTCGAGGACGAGAAGCCGGCCCGCGTGGACAACACCAAGAAGAACGCGAGACCGGACGAGAAGAAGTGAGATGATGCTCCGTGTTGCACACCCCGTCCCACGCATCACACCCCGAGAGACCCGGTCGATCCCGGGCACGGTGGCACATGATGCGTGATGCGCGGTCCGCGAGATTTCTGCCATGCCCCTCATCCAGATCCATGACCTGACCCGGCGCTACGTGATGGGCACCGAGACCGTCCACGCGCTGCGCGGCGTCACGCTGACCATCGAGCGGGGCGAGTACATCGCCATCATGGGCCCGTCGGGTTCAGGCAAATCCACGCTCATGAACCTGCTCGGCTGCCTCGATTCGCCGACCAGCGGCTACTACGAACTGAACGGCGTGAACGTCGCCCACATGGACGACAACGATCTCGCGGAGGTCCGCAACCGGGAGATCGGCTTCGTCTTCCAGAGCTTCAACCTGCTCGCGCGGTCGGATTCGCTGCACAACGTCGAGCTACCGCTGATCTACGCCGGCCTCCCGTCGGCCGAGCGCCGCGAGCAGGCCGTCCGGGCGCTCACCAACGTCGGCCTCGGCGACCGCATGCACCACAGGCCGAACGAGCTCTCCGGCGGCCAGCGGCAACGCGTCGCGGTCGCCCGCGCACTGGTGAACGACCCCAGCATCGTCCTGGCCGACGAACCGACGGGCAACCTCGACTCGCGGACCGGCGAGGAGATCCTCGGGCTCTTCGAAGCGCTGTCGCGCAAGGGCAACACCATCATCGTCGTCACCCACGAGGAGGAGGTCGCCCAGCACGCCCGGCGGATCATCCGCATCCGCGACGGCCTGATCGCGGCGGACGAGGTGAACCCGAACCCGCGCGCGGCCATGAAATTCGCGGCCGGCGGCACCAGCATGGTCGCGGCATGACCCTCCTCTCCGAGTTCAAGGAGTCGGCGTTCATCGCCTGGACCGCGCTGCGGGCGAACAAGCTGCGCGCCGGGCTCACCACGCTGGGCATCGTCATCGGCATCGTCTCCGTCACGCTGATGGGCACGGCGATCACCGGCCTGAACGACGCGTTCCGCAAGAGCGTCGGGAACATCGGCGCCGATACCTTGTACATCCAGCGGTTCTCTTGGATGACCAGCGAGACCGATTGGCGGCTATCGCGCAACCGCAAGGAGCTCACCCTGCAGAACGTCCGCGACCTCGACCGGTTGGTCACGCTGTGCTCCGCGGTCAGCGTCGATTCCGGCGGCAACGGCACGGTCTCGTTCGGCCGCCGTCAGGCCCGCGGCGTCTACGTGGCCGGCAACGACGAGAACAGCCTCACCGTGCGCGGGCTCTCGCTCTCGCAAGGACGGTGGCTCACCGCCGGCGACGTCCAATCAGGCCGCCCGGTGTGCGTGCTGGGGAGCTATCTGGCGGAACGGTTCTTCCCCGGCCGCGAAGCCATCGGCGGCAAGGTGAAGCTGAACGACATGCGGCTCGAGGTCGTCGGCGTGCTGGACAAGCAAGGGAGCGCCTTCGGCAACGACCTCGACAACCAGATCGTCATCCCCATCACGCGGTTCAACCAAGATTTCAGCCGCTGGCCGGACCTCACCATCACCGCCAAGGTGCGGGACCTTTCCCAGGTCGACGACGCCCGCGAGGAGCTGCGAGGCATCATGCGGAAGCTCCGGCGCGTCCCGCCGGATTTCCCGGACGACTTCGCCATCAACTCCCAGGAGGCGATCGTGGCCTTCTTCAACGCCGTCGGCGGCACCATCGCCGCCGTCGGGTTGTTCATCAGCGGGCTGTCGCTGTTCGTCGGAGGCATCGGCATCATGAACATCATGTTCGTGAGCGTGGCCGAGCGGACCAAGGAGATCGGCATCCGCAAGGCCATCGGCGCGAAACGGCGGACCATCCTCGTCCAGTTCCTGGTCGAGGCCGCCACCATCACGCTCGGCGCGGGCATCCTCGGGATCCTCGTCGCGTGGCCGCTGACGCTGGTGGTCGACAAGTTCCTCGCGGCCTCGATGCCGTGGTGGCTGGTGGCGGTGGCGCTGCTGGTGTCGGTGCTGACCGGCGTCGTCAGCGGGTTCCTGCCGGCGTGGCGGGCCGCGAGGATGGATCCGGTGGACGCCTTGAGGGCCGATTGAGGATGAACCACGCGGTCACCAGATCTCCGGAATCTCACGGCCGTCGGCCCGGGGCCGTCGCTCCCGCGCCTGGCACGGGACCCACCCCTTCCCCATGAAGCGCCTCAACCTCTTCTCCGAGCTGCGCGAGGCCTTCGCCATGGCCATCAACGCCATCGCCGCGCACAAGCTCCGCTCGTCGCTGACCCTGCTCGGCATCCTCATCGGCGTGTTCAGCATCATCGTGGTGATGACGGCCATCCGGGCGCTCCAGGGCAACATCGAGAGCAACATGCAGCAGCTGGGCAGCGACACCTTCCAGATGCAGCGGTTCCCGGCCATCCGCGTGGACGACGACTCGGAGTCGATGGACAAATATTTCCGCAGGAAACGGTTCTACTACCCCGACGCCGCGTCCATCCGGGAACGGGCGACGCTGGCGAAGAGCGTGGGCGTGAGCGCCGACGCCGATGTCGGCGCGGTCGCGTCGCGTTTCCGGAAGACCAACCCGAGCATCTCCTTCCGCGGCATGAGCCCCGAGGCGTTCGAGACCCAGAACTATTCCGTCGCCGAAGGACGTCCGTTCGTGGAGAGCGACATGTCGGGGTCGCGCAACGTGGCGGTGCTGGGCGCGGACGTGGCCAAGAAGCTGTTCCCGTTCGGGTCGCCGCTGGGCGAGTGGGTCCAGTTCAAGGGCGTGAAGTACAACGTCGTCGGCGTGCTCGAGCCCAAGGGCAGCATGTTCGGCCGGAGCCAGGACGAGTTCATGGTCGTGCCCATCACCACCGTGCTGAACCGTTACGGCCGCGAGACCTCGCTCCGGATCCAGGTCCAGGCGCACAGCCAATCGGTCTACCCGGACACGTTGGAACAGGTCCGAGGCATCCTCCGGGCGTTGCGGAAGGTGCCGCCCGGCGAGGAGGACGACTTCGAGATCGTCTCCAACGATTCGTTGATCAAGCAGTTCCGCACCATCACGCTGGCCGTCCGCGCCGGCGCCGGGGTCATCGCCAGCATCGCGCTCGTCGCCGCCGGCATCGGCATCATGAACATCATGCTGGTGAGCGTGACCGAACGGACCAAGGAGATCGGCATCCGCCGCGCCATCGGGGCCAAGAAGAGGAACATCATGACGCAGTTCATCCTCGAGGCGGTCGTGCTCAGCGAGATCGGCGGGATCATCGGCATCGTGCTCGGCATCGTGGCGGGCAACCTCGCCGCCGCCGCGCTCAACACGCCGCCGGTGTTCCCGTGGGATTGGGCCCTCATCGGTCTCGCCGTCTGCTCGGTCGTCGGCATCGCCTTCGGCACCTACCCGGCCTGGAAAGCCGCCAACCTCGATCCCATCGAGTCGCTGCGGTACGAGTGATGGACCGCGCGGAGTCGAGGGTGCCGATCGACCAACGAATCTCCCCGCGGTGAGCGACCGCGTCCGGCCAGTTCACGTCCGTGGCTCCGCCCGTCGCAGGCGCCGCGCCCGGAAAGTTTCCCTGTCGCGGCCCTGCACTGTCGCTAGCTTCGCCCACGCGACCTGTCACCGCCCTGAGATGAAGCTCAAGCTCCTGATCCCGTTCCTGCTGGTGTTGTGCTCCGGGCCTCTGCTCCGGGCGGACCGGCCGGTCGCGGTCTTCTTGGAGTTGGAAGGGCCGTCGGTCGCCGAGCTCGACCTCGCCGCCGCCGAGCACACCGGCGCCCGACCGGCGGTGATGCCGACGCCTTCTTCCGACCGTCTCGCCGCGATCCGCCGACAACAGGCCGAGTTGGAGCCTTTGCTCGCCCCTCTGGAGGCGAAGATCACCGGCCGCTTCGGCATCTTGGTGAATGCCGTCCGCGTCCGCGTGCTGGAATCGCGGATCCCGGCGTTATCGGCGTTGCCCGGCGTCGTCCGCGTCCAACGCGTCCACCGGTACAAACCGGACCTGGAATCGAGCGTGCCCTGGATCGGCGCACCGGCGGCATGGGCCGGGACCGTGGGCGGCCTCACCGGCACCGGTATCCGCATCGGGATCATCGATTCCGGTATCGATTACTATCACGCCGACTTCGGCGGACGCGGACGCGCCGCGGACCATGAGAACGACGATCCGAAGGTGATCGAACCCGGCTCGTTCCCGACGACGAAGGTCGTCGGGGGCACCGATTTTGTCGGCGACGACTACGACGCCGGCGACACCGCGAAGGACACGCCGGTCCCCGATCCGGATCCGCTCGACACGAAGGAGCACGGCCATGGCACGCACGTCGCGGGCATCGCGGCGGGCCTGGGTGTGCTGGCCGACGGCAGCACCTACACCGGCGCGCACGACAGCAAGGTCGATTTCACCCGGTTCAAGATCGGGCCCGGGGTCGCGCCCGATGCGAAGCTGTATGCGCTGAAGGTCTTCGGCCGTTCCGGCTCCACCGATGCCGTGACCGACGCGCTCGACTGGGCGGCCGACCCCGACGACGACGGCCGGACCACCGACCATCTGGACGTGGTGAACCTCTCTCTGGGCGGCGATTTTGGATCCTACGACGCGGCCGATGTCGAGCTCAAGGCGGTCGACCGCTTGGCGCGGCTCGGCTGTGTCGTCGTCGTCTCCGCGGGGAACGCGGGCGACACCCACTACATCCTCGGCAGCCCCGGGCTCGCTCCTCGTGCCATCACGGTCGCCAACTCGATCGACAACGGCACGAGCACCCTGGACCTGCGGGTGCTCTCCCCGGCTTCGATCGCGACCCATTACCCCGCCGTCGAGGGCGCGGCCACCGTCACCGCACCGCTCGCCGAGGTCGGACCCAAGACGGCCCAGGTCGTGGCCACCTCGCCGGCCGACGCCTGCGGGACGCTCTCCAACACCGCCGCGCTCAAAGGCAAGATCGCCCTGATCGACCGCGGGGATTGCCTGTTCGCCGACAAGATCGCCAAGGCCCAGGCCGCCGGATCGATCGGCATCATCATGGTCAACAACCAGGACGGGCCGCCGATCCCGATGGGCGGCAAGGCCACCGAACCGATCACCATCCCGGGCGTGATGATCTCGAAGGCCGATGGAGCCTTGCTGCGCGCCCATCTGATCGATGGCGTCACGGCCACGCTTTCCAGCGCCATCGTCACCGTCCATCCGGAACTGGCCGACCAGATCGAGGAGAGCAGTTCCCGTGGACCTACCTATCCGGACAACCGGTTGAAGCCCGACCTCGCCGCGCCCGGCACGTCGATCCGTTCGGCGGAAGCGGGCGGAGGTTCATCCGGCGTGGTGAACAGCGGCACGTCGATGTCGGCACCGCACGTCTCCGGGGCCGCGGCGCTGCTGAAGCAGGCACATCCGAACTGGCCGGTCGACGACATCAAGGCCGCGTTGATGGGCACGACGGTCATCCTCCACGATGCGGGCGGACATCTGTATCCCAAGTCCCGCGCCGGCGCCGGCCGGCTCCAGGTGGACGCCGCGGCGGCGACCGCGGTGGTGGCAAAGGCGGACAACTCGCTGGGCGAGGTCTCCATCTCCTTCGGTCTCCACGAGCTGTCGGGACCGCTCTCGCTCAACCGTTCGGTGAGGGTGGTCAACCACGGCGGATCGCCGGTCACGTTGGACCTGACCGTGGCGACCTCCGTCGCGGAACCGGGCATCACGCTCACGCCGTCGGTCCCCACCCTCACCGTCCCGGCGAACGGCGCGACGAGCGTCGTGTTCCGGCTCGATGCCGATCCTTCCAGATTCGTCCGTACCCGCGATCTCACGGCGGTCGCCGACATCGGCGGCGTGCCGCGTCCCCAGTTGCCGGAATCGAGCGGCGACATCTGGCTGCGCGGGGGCGGCGCATCGCTGCACGTCCCCTGGCACATCGTCGCCCGGGCGGCGTCACAGAGGGCCGTGACCGCGACCCACGTCGGTCTTCCGGCCGGCCCGACCGGCACGCTCACCTTGCCCGGCCGCGGCCCCAGCGCCCATTCCGCGCCGCTGGTCGCGGCGTTCCAATTGGGCCTCGCCAAGGCACCGGTGGCCTTCACCCCGCTCGGTGCCTCGACCGATGTGCTCGCCATCGGCGCCGCCAGCGACATCGCCACCGCCGGCACGATGGCGTCCACCACGCTCTATTTCGGCATCGCAACCGCCGGCCGTTGGTCGACGCCGAACCGCGCGGCGAACGACTTGGACGTGGAGATCGACCTCGACGGCGACAACATGGCGGATTTCACGCTCATCAACGGGAACACCGGCACGTTCGGCGTCGGCGACGTCGATTCCTACGGCGACTCGACCGATGCGCTGGAGACCGTCGTCCGCGACGAGGCCACCGGCGACCTCGTCGGGAGCCATCCGCTCGACCTCTTCGGCGCGGGGCCGCACGACGCGGCGCTCTTCGCGAACGGCGTGATGGTCCACTCCGCCGCGGCCACCGATATCGGGCTCTCGGCGACACGGACGCGCTTCCGTTATCGGGTGCTCACCCGCGGGGAGTTCTATGACACGACCGATTGGGTGGTCTTCGACGCCGCCAAGCCGGTGATCGACACGACCTCGGCCGGGATCGAGCGCACGCCGTACTTCGACGAGGCGTCGGGCGTGACCCTCGGATTCGACCGCGCCAACGCCGAGGCGGGCGGCTTCACCGAAGTGGTCCCGCCCCGGGCGCTGTTGATCCACATCCACAACCTGAGCGGCGAGCACGCGGACGTCGTCCGCCTCGACCTCGCGACGCCCGACGTGGACGCCGATGGCATGGACGACGGATGGGAGCTGGCGCACTTCGGCGACCTCTCCCACACCGGCGCGGAGGACTCCGACGGCGACGGGGCGACCGACCGGCAGGAATTCCTCGCCGGCTCCGACCCGTCCGATCCGGCCACGGCGTTCCGGTTGTCGGCGCAGCCGGCCACGTCGTCGGCCGGCACGACCCGGCTCCGCTGGCCCAGCACGGCCGGCCGCACCTACGCGGTCGAGCGCGCCGCGCGGTTGCCGGGGCCGTTCACGGTCGTGCGCACCGGCATCCGGGCCACACCGCCGCAGAATGAATCCGACGACCTCGCCCCGACCGGCGACGCCACCGTCTTCTACCGCATCCGGATCGAGTGAAGCCGATAGGGCGGAGCCGTCTCGGATCGGGTCCCTTCCACGATCAGGCGACTGCATCAGGCCGCTGACACCGGAAAACCGTTGCGAAGACCGATGAAGCGGTCTGGATTGGGCGTGATGCTTCTGTTCCGCGAGCGGATCCCGGCCGATTGGCTGCCCAAGGTGAAGGCAAACCTTCCGGCCGTGCTGGTGGACCATGCCCATCTGGAGCGCAAGGCCGCGACGACCGCGCTGAACCTCGAGAAGTTCCGCCAGCTCTTCGGCCAGGTGCATGAGCTGAACGCCATCGCCATCGAGGAGTTGCAGCACTTCGAATTGGTGCTCCAGCTGCTCCGTCGCCGCGGCATCCCTTTCACCGAACCGCGTCCGAGCGCTTGGATCAAAGGCCTGATGAGGGCCGTGCGCGGCGGTATCCAAGGCCAGGTGATCGACCACCTTCTCTGCTGCGCGCTGATCGAGGCCCGGAGCTGCGAGAAGTTCCAGGTGCTCGGCGAAGCCTTGGAAGGTGACGACCCGGAGCTGGCGTCATTCTATCGCAGCTTGGTCGAATCGGAAGGCAACCACTACGCGACCTATCTGATCATGGCGCGCCATATCGACCTGGAGGAGACCGATCGCCGCCTGGATTGGTTCCTCGACCTCGACGCAGAGCTCATGCGCCAACCCAATCCGGAACCGATCCTGCACTGAGGCGCGGGCACGAAACCGGGACCATGCGACCGGAAACCGGCTCTGCGGTGGACGCCGATCGCCCTGCCTTCAACGGCTCGGTCGCGGATCGTGCGGAAGAACGATCTTCGCGCGGATCACCAGAGGAACGAGCGCTGCTCGGCGATCTCGGTGTCGCCGTCGAGCAAGGTCGCGCGCCAGGCCTGCACATTGCCGGCTTTGCGATAGGTCTCGGCATCGAGCGAGAGCCCCGTCCAGCCGCCGGACTTCGCCGACACCGGGGTCTCAAGGACGATGGGTGCGACACCGGCGCGTTCCGAGGTGCGGAGCTGGAGGCGGAGGCGGAGCTTTGTCGCGGCGGCGCCGCGGACCTTCCAATGGATGTCGTAGCGGATGCCGCCGACGCGCTCCGGATGCTTGCGGAGCTCGGCCTGGTAGGCGTCGCGCTCGAACAAGCTCGGGGACAGCGAATGCCGCCCGGCCTTGTCCAGCAGATGCGGCAGGACTTTGACGACCTTGCCCTCGGCCGCGGCCATGAGCCGGACGGCGAAAAGAGCGGACAGGAGGACCAGGGAAATCCGGGACATGGTTCAGAATCCACGCGAAGGCAGCGGCAGGATGCCGGGCTGCGGTTTCATGATGGGAGCGGTCGACCGGTTCGGCGAGACCTGGCTCGGGGCCGGGTTGAACAGGCCGGAACTGAGCGACGGAAGGGGTGTGGCGGAAGGGGAGCCGAAGGTCTTCTGCGCCGACACCGGGCTCGCGAACGAAGCGGCGGAGGCCGAGGACGGGGTGTTGTCGAGAATCGCTTGGAACTGCTGGGCACGGGTGGTGCGAGGCGCACCGAATTCGCCGTAGGGATTCGCTCCAGAACTGGCGCCGGGACTGGCGCCGGGGCTCGCGCGGCCGGGACCCGATGTCGCCGCTCCGGTGGGCGCGCCGATCATCTGGTCGACCCGGTCCGCGGACGCCGAGCGGCGGAAGCCGTCCGGATCGGTGTTCGAGGGCACGTTGAGGAGGCCCGTCGGCGCCTCGCCGGATGCCGGAGACTGGAACGCGCTGGACGGATCGCTGAAGATGGCCCGGCCGAAACCGCCAGCGGACGGCGTGGTTCCGGGGCCTCCGTCCTGGATGGACGCATCGCTTTTCCCATAACGGGATCCCGGACGGTCGTCGACCCTCTCCAGGTCGCCGTCCGACGAGCCTTTGCGCCCTCCCAGCAGGCCCTGCTGTTTCCGGGTCGGATCCTGTCTGCGGCCGCGGTCGAGGTCTTCTTCCGCTTGGAGCTGCTTCTCGAACTCCGACTTCGGCCGGTCCGATCGCGGCTCGCCCTTGCCCTTGTCGTTCGCGTTCGCGGCTTCCTTGTCCTTCCGCTCGGAGGCCTTCTCTTGGGCGGTGGCCATCCAATTGCGCTTCTTGTCCTGCGCCTCCATCAGGCCCTTCCTCGTCTTGGCGTCGAGCTTCCGGGATTCCTGGCCGCTTCCCGATGGCGGGAGGTCGAAGCCCGGCAGATCCGCCTTGGGCCGCGGGCCGAAGAGCCGGTCGAGCTCCGATCCAGTCTCAGAGGGCTTGAGCGGCGCGAGCGAGGATTCGTTCTTCTCGGTCGGTGCGATGATGTTGGCGCGGACGGCTTTGTCGGCGCGAGCCGGCGCGAGCGCCAAGAGTCCGGCCACGGCCAGCACGGCCGGCGTGCGCGCGTCGCGGAGGGAGGCGATGGTCCAGTGCATGTGTCCTCGTTAGCGGAGCGGGAGGGCTTCGTCAAAGACGCGTTCAGCCCCAACGTGTCATGAGAGTCCGCGCCACCTCGATGAAGGCCCGGGCCGCCGGGCTGTCCGGGGCGGAGACGACGACCGGCACACCTGCGTCGCCGCCTTCGCGGATGGCCGTGAAGAGCGGCACCTCGCCGAGGAACGGCACGCCCTTGCGCGCCGCTTCCGCCTTGCCGCCGCCGTGGCCGAAGATCTCGACCCGCGAGCCGTCCGGCGCGGTGAAGTAGCTCATGTTCTCGATGAGCCCGAGGATCGGGACGTCCACCTTCTCGAACATCGCGACGCCTTTGCGCACGACGCCGAGCGACGCCTCCTGCGGCGTGGTGACGATGACGCCGCCGTCGAGCGGCACGGTCTGGCAGAGCGAGAGCTGGGCATCGCCGGTGCCGGGCGGCATGTCGACGAGCAAGAAATCGAGCGTGCCCCAGTCGACCTGGTGGATGAACTGCTGGATGGTCTTCTGGATCATCGGCCCACGCCAGATCACCGGCTGGTCGTCACCGATGAGGAATCCCATGCTCATGAGCTTCACTCCGTGGGCGACGGGAGGGATGAGCTTCTCGTCAGCGGTCAGGCCGGGGCGTTCGTTGAGGCCCATCATCAGGGGGATGCTCGGGCCGTAGATGTCGCAATCGAGCAGACCGACGGTGGCGCCGAGATGCTGGAGCGCGCAGGCGAGGTTGACGGCGCAGGTGGATTTGCCCACGCCGCCCTTGCCGGAGGCGACGGCGACCACGCGAGCGAGCCCTGGGATCTTGTTCTTGAGAGCGGTCCCCGGTGCCGCCGCAGCGGCCTGCTGCGCGGACGGCACCCGCACCTGCACATGGGCGTCGGTGAGGCCTTCGATGCGGTCGCGCAAAGCCAACCGCGCCGCTTCGGCGATCTGGTCACCAAGCTCGGGGTTCGGCGTCGTGAGCTCGATGAGCACGCCGACGGCGGCACCGTCGATCTGGATCTCTTTGACGAGGCCGAACGACACGATGTCGCGGCTGTAACCGGGGTATTTGACCGTCTTCAGGACGGCGAGGACTGCTTCTTGGGTCATGGACTGGAGGAACGGCGTTCGGCCGGGCATGAGCTTACCGGGCAAGCATGTGCACCGCAACCAACCCGTTCCAATTGTGTCGGAACCCCGTGAGAGCGTCCTCCTGGGGTCGGGGCTGCCGACAGCGGACCCTTGATCCGGCGTAGTCCCATCGGCTCTGTGGTAAATTGATCCGGAAGACAGAAAAAAAGGAACCGAGCCGCCAAAGCTCCGGTTTTATTGCTTTCCGGTTTTCCAGAGCCGCTCTCCGTCCGGTGTCTTCCACAGAGCAAGCGCGACCGGGTCCCGGTTGCCGTGTCCGCCCCTCCGGATCGCAGCCAAGAACAGGAGCATCGCGGCCTCGTCCTGACGGCTCTCCACGACGGAATCGTGACGCGCCGGGAAATCCGTGCCGGGAAATCCGTTGACGCTACCTCGGGGCGGCCAACAAACTCCGACCCGTTTTGCGCGCGAATCGAACGAATTCTTCCCGATGACCACCCCGACTCCGGCCCCCGCCGCCACCCCGTCCGCTGTGACCAAAGGCCTCGAAGGCGTCATCGCCGCCCACACACGGTTGAGCGACGTCCGCGGCGACATCGGTCAGCTGATTTATTGCGGGTACGACATCGACGAGCTGGCCGGCAAGGTCAGCTATGAGGAGGTGGTGCATCTCCTCCACCACAACCATCTCCCGAACGCGACCGAGCTCGCCCAGTTCAAGGGCGTTCTGGCCGGATACCGCGAGATTCCCCAGGGCGTCATCGACCTCATCACCAAGCTGCCCAAGGATTGTCCGCCGATGCATGCGCTGCGGACCGGCGTGAGCGCGCTCGGCTGCTACGACACCGTGGCGGACGACGACACGATGGACGCGCAGCGGCGCAAAGCGCAGCGCCTGATCGCGCAGATCCCCGTGGTGATGGCCTACTTCCATCGTTCCCGCCAAGGGCTTCCGCTGGTGCATCCGGATGCGACGCTCGGCGAAGCGGCGAACTTCCTGTGGATGGTCGATGGCGAGAAGCCTTCCGCCGAGAAGGAGAGCACGATGGATATGTGCTACGTGCTGCACGCCGACCACGGCATGAACGCCTCGACGTTCAGCGCGCGCGTCACCATCGCGACGCTCAGCGACATGTATTCCGCCATCACGACCGCCATCGGCACGCTCAAGGGGCCGTTGCACGGCGGCGCGAACGAGGGCGTGATCAAGATGCTCCAGGAGATCGGCTCCTTGGAACAGGTCGATGCCTTCATCGAGGAATCGCTCGCCCAGAAGCGCAAGATCATGGGCATCGGCCACCGGGTCTACAAGGTGCTCGACCCGCGCGCGCCGCATCTCAAGCGCATGGCGCAGGTCCTCTCCGCCAAGCTCGGCGACCCGAAGTGGATCCAGATGTCCGAGCGCATCGCCAGCTTGATGCTCGAGAAGAAGGGCCTCCACGCGAACGTCGATTTCTACAGCGCCACCGTCTATTTCAGCCTCGGCATCCCCACCGACCTGTTCACGCCGATCTTCGCCATCGCCCGCACCAGCGGCTGGACGGCGCATGTGCTCGAGCAGCTCGCCGACAACCGCCTCATCCGCCCGCAGTCGGTCTACACCGGCCCCGTCGGCCTCAAGGTCTTGCCCATCGCCCAGCGCTGAACCACGCCGAAGAAGTCGGCGGCGAGGCCGCGGGCCCGCTTGCTGCTTTCTCCGAAACCGACCTCCGGCGCCAATTTTTCTGAAATGAACATCCACGAATTCCAGGCCAAGGCCCTTTTTGAGCGTTATGGCGTGCCCGTGCCCAAGGGCGCCGCCGCCACCACCCCCGAAGAGTTCATCACCGCGCTCACCCGCTTGCCGGACGGACCGACGATGGTGAAATCCCAGATCCACGCGGGCGGCCGCGGCAAGGGCACCTTCACCGACGGGTTCAAAGGCGGCGTGAAGTTCTCCCCGACCAAGGCCGAGGCGAAGGACCTCGCGCTCAAGATGCTCGGCAACACCTTGGTCACGGCGCAGACCGGCCCGGCCGGCCGCAAGGTGCAGACCATCTATTTCACGGCCGCGAGCGACATCAAAAAGGAGTACTACCTCGCCATCCTGCTCGACCGCGCCACGTCGAGGCCGGTCATCGTCGCCTCGACCGAGGGCGGCGTGGAGATCGAGACCGTCGCGCACGACGCACCGGAGAAGATCCACAAGGTCCACGTCGATCCCGCCTACGGATTGGCCGACTTCCAGGTGCGCGAGCTCGTCTTCAAGCTCGGGTTCAACCCGGTCGAGGCGAAGAACGCCGCCAAGCTCATCCGCAACCTCTGGACGATGTACTGGGAGACGGACGCCGCGATGATCGAGGTCAACCCGCTCATCACCACGCCGACCGACGAGGTGCTCGCGCTCGATGCCAAGGTGTCGTTCGACGACAACGCGCTCTACCGCCATCCCACGATCACCGCCCTGCGCGACCTCAACGAAGAGGACCCGAAGGAGATCGAGGCCTCGAAACATTCGCTGAGCTATATCGCTCTCGACGGGAACATCGCCTGCCTCGTCAACGGCGCCGGTCTCGCGATGAGCACGATGGACATCATCAAGCACTACGGCGGCAACCCGGCCAACTTCCTCGACGTCGGGGGTGGCGCTTCCAAGGACCAGGTCGTCGCGGCCTTCAAGATCATCCTCGGCGACCCGAACGTGAAGGGCATCTTCGTGAACATCTTCGGCGGTATCATGGACTGCAACGTGATCGCCTCCGGCATCGTCGAAGCGGTGAAGGAGGTCGGCCTGAAGCTGCCCCTCGTCGTCCGCTTGGAAGGCAACAACGTCGCCGCCGGCAAAGCCACGCTCGCCGCCTCCGGCCTCGCGCTCGTCTCCGGCGACACCATGGCCGACGCCGCGCAGAAGATCGTCAAGCTGGTGGTCTGAAACGGTCCTCGCCATGAGCATCCAAGCCAAAGCGATCGCCTTCTCCTGCTACGCCGTCACCGAAATGGCCCGTTCGCGCGCCTTCCAAGAAGGCGTGCTCGATCCCGACAAGAACGTCGTGTGCATCCACAAGCGGCACGCCGGGCACAACTGATCACCGGTCCCTGATTTTTTCCCATGTCCATCCTCGTCACTCCCCAGACCAAGATCCTCGTCCAAGGCATCACCGGCGATTTCGGCGGACGCCACGCGAAGCTCTCGCTCGACTACGGCACGCGGGTCGTCGCCGGCGTCACGCCCGGCAAAGGCGGCCAGTTCTTCGAGCACGCCGGCCACAAGGTGCCGATCTTCAACTCGGTGGCCGACGCCGCCCGGGAGACCGGCGCGACGGTGTCCGCCATCTTCGTGCCGCCGCCGTTCGCGGGCGACGCGATCCTCGAAGGCGTCGCCGCCGGCCTCGAGCTCGCGGTCGCCATCACCGAGGGCATCCCGGTGAAGGACATGATCCGCGTGAAGCGAGCCATGCAGGGCAGCCGTACCCGATTGGTCGGACCGAACTGCCCCGGTGTCGTCACGCCCGGCACGGGTGAAGGCTCGAAGGGCGGCTGCCGCATCGGCATCGCGCCCGGCTACATCCACAAGAAAGGCCGTGTCGGGGTCGTCTCCCGCTCGGGCACATTGACCTACGAGGCGGTGTTCCAGCTGACGTCGAAGGACATCGGGCAGAGCACGTGCGTCGGCATCGGCGGCGATCCGGTGAACGGCACGTCGCACCTCGACGTCATCAAGCTCTTCAACGACGATCCCGAGACCGTCGGCATCATCATGATCGGCGAGATCGGCGGCAGTGCCGAGGTCGAAGCGGCCCGTTGGATCAAGGAACATTGCAAGAAGCCGGTCGCCGGCTTCATCGCCGGTTCCACCGCGCCCGCAGGACGCCGCATGGGCCACGCCGGTGCGGTCATCGGTGGCGCCGAGGACACCGCGGCGGCGAAGATCGCGGTCTTCCAGGAATGCGGCATCGAGGTCGCCGTGACGCCGAGCGACATGGCCGACGCCCTCATCCGGGCCGCGGCCCAGGCCGGGGTGAAGCTCTCTTGATCCCGACAGCTCCACGAGAAGGCCGGGCGATCCGCCCGGCCTTTTTTTCGTCCGGACCAGATTTGTTTGAAGGCCGCCGGCCGTCCGGATGTCAGGTGGGGCGATTTCCCGTTCCTCGCTGAACCATGGCGCACATCGACCAGCTTCTGAACCTCATCGGGGTGGTTTTGTGGCTATCATGGCGCGGTGTCGGCGACACGTCGCCGGCGACGCTCGGGGCAGGCACGCTGGTCTCGACCCTCAAGCCCGCCCGCCGCGAACCGACGCACAGCTGGATGTATCTGGCCGCGCTGGTCGGGCTCTTGACGGTCCGTCCGATGCTGTATGCGCCGTTGGCCCGGACGCTGGATTGGACGCCGATGCTCCCGCTCGGCCCGGTGAACCTCGCCTTCCGCGCCGACGAACCGCTGCGGCTCCTGACCTTCTCCTTGCTCAGCTTCGGCTGGACGTTGCTGGTCTTCCAAGCGGCGGTATCGGCGCTCAGCCAGCTCGCGCGCGGTCCGGGCGAACCGACCGGCGTCGTCCGATGGTTGCGCGAGCTCGCGGGAAGGCCCGGCGCATGGCCGGTCGTGGTGAGCCTGCTCGCCCCGGTCCTCCTGGTCGCGGCCGCATGGGCGGCGCTCGCGTTCCCGCTGGCCAAGCTCGGCGTGCTGCCCGTGCCGCCGACCGGCGCGAACCTGGCGGGCCAGGCGTTCGCCGTCGGATCCGGCGTCTGGCTGCCGGCCCGCTGGGTCCTCGCCGGATTGCTCCTGCTGCGGATGGTCCATGACCACGTCTATCTCGGCGACCATCCGATGTGGGCCTACGTCCGGATCGCCGGAGGACGGCTGGCGCGTCCGCTGGCGTGGCTCCCTCTCCGTCTGATGAAATTCGACCTCACGCCGCTGGTCGCCGCCATCGCCGTCCTCGTGCTGGCCGAGGCCGCCGAGGTCGGTCTCACGCGGGCCTACCTGATGCTTTCCCGATGACGGTCCCGCCCTATCTCAGCGAAAGGGACGGCGCGCTTTGGTTGAATGTGAAGGCCCGGCCGCGGGCGAAGAGCCAAGAGCTCGGCGGCATCGTCGGGAACGAGCTGAAGGTGAAGGTCACCGCGCCGCCGGTGGATTCCGCCGCGAACGAGGCGTTGGCCGGGTTCCTTGCCGGGAAACTGGGCTGTCCGCGCCGCGGCGTCACGTTGGTCCGCGGGCAGACCTCGTCGCACAAGGTCTTCCGCATCGACGGCGTGCTCCTGCCGGATGCGATCGCGCGGTTGGCGTCTTGAGCATGCCGCGACGGGGCTCCGCCACCGGCTCGCGGCCGTCCCGGTGAGCGCCGGATTTCCAGCGCATCCGAGAGACTCGGCCGCGGGATCCATCTAGCCTCGCGACGTGTTGCCGGACATCCGTTCCCAGACCCGCGAGTCTCTCGCGGACAAATTCGCCGCGTGGGGCCAGCCCGCGTACCGCCTCGAGCAGCTGCTCGGCTGGCTCTATCCTCGGCGTGCCGCGTCGTGGGACGAGATGAAGAACCTGCCCAAGGCGCTACGAGACCGGCTCGCGGAAGCCTATCCGATCACGCTGCCGCAGCTCGTCGTCAAACAAGGCGCTCGCGACGCCACCCAGAAGTTCCTTTGGAGGCTCGCCGACGGCGCGCTCATCGAGAGCGTGCTGATCCCGGCGAACCCCGCGCTCTATGGCGAGGCGAGCGACCGGCACACCCTCTGCATCTCCACCCAGGTCGGCTGCGCCTACGGATGCCGCTTCTGCGCCAGCGGACTCGACGGTTGGAAGCGCAACCTACTGCCGCACGAGATCAGCGGCCAGGTGCTCGCTGTCGAACGCTGGAACGACCTGGCCGCCGGACATGGGACCGAGGACGCGGGATCCGCTTCCGGCGGCCCTGCCGTTCCCCGCTCCCCGCTCCCCGCTCCCCGCTCTGCCGAGCGGTTGGTCAACAACATCGTGGTCATGGGCATGGGCGAGCCGATGGCGAACTACGACAACCTGATGTCCGCCCTACGCACGCTCAACGCCTCGTGGGGCGGCGGTATCGGCGCCCGCAAGATCACCATCTCCACCAGCGGCGTCGTGCCGCGCATCCGCGACCTCGGCGACGATCCGTTGCAGTTCCGGCTCGCGATCTCGCTCCACGGCGCGACCGACGAGGTCCGCGAGAAGATCATGCCCATCAACCGCAAATACCCGCTCAAGGAGCTCACGGCGGCCTGTGAGCATTACGTCGAGCGCAAGGGCAAGATGATCACCCTCGAGTACATCCTCATCGCCGGCGTCAACGACGCGAAGGACCAGACCGGCCCGCTCGCGGCGTTGGCGCGACGGCTCCACGCCAAGGTGAACCTCATCCCTTACAACACGGTCGAGGGATTGCCCTGGGCACGGCCGACGGAAGACGTCTGCGAAGCCTTCGCCGCGTCGGTCCAAAAAGAAGGCGTCACCGCCACGCTCCGGCGCGAGAAAGGCCACGATATCGATGCCGCCTGCGGCCAGCTGCGGCTGAAGACGGAACGAAGCGAGGGGCAGGCCATCTAGGCGCGACGTCCGGCCCCGGGGCGGCGCACGCCACCGTGCGGCCCCGCCGCGCCCTGGGTGGGCCCGTTGACACTTCTCCGTCGGCTCCCCTACCTTGCCACCGCAGATCAACCAACGCGGCCCGGGGGCCGCCCAGAAAGGGAAACGCTATGGCCGATGGCTATTGTGTGAAGTGCAAAGCGAAGCAGCCGATCTCCGATGCGGTCGAGGAGACGATGAAGAACGGGCGCAAAGCTGTGAAAGGCAAATGCCCCGTCTGCGGCGCGGTCATGTTCAAGATCCTCGGCGGCAAGACCCCGGCGCCCCCGGCGGCCCCGGGTCCGGAAGCTCCGGCGTCCGCTTGAGGTTCCCCGGCCCCGCCCGCTCCGGGCGCGCCATCCGCACGGGGCTCCGCCCTGGAAGCCATGACCCATCCCGACGGATGTTTTTCGTTTACGCTCCGGCGACCCAGCGGGTAGTCAATCCCGAGGCGGACGCGTCTCCCAGCCCGCGCCGGCACCGCTTTCCCTGCTCCTGCACCGATCCCCATGACCACGACACCGCTGACCTCCGCTGAACTCGCCCGATTGACCGCCGGACTGAACCGGCTCGCCAGGAACATCTGGTGGAGCTGGGACCAAGAGGCGCAGGAGATCTTCCACGAGCTCTCGCCCCGCGGCTGGCAGAATCTTTACCACAACGCGGTCGCCATCCTGCACGAGGTCTCCGATTACGAGCTCTGCGTGCGCCTCCAAGAACCGGGGCTCGCCGACCGAGTGCGCAAGGTGCTCGCGAACTTCGACGCGTATCTGGACGAGAAGGAGACCTGGGCCGCCCAGAACGCTCCCGCGCTCGCCACCCACCCGGTCGCGTACTTCTCCGCCGAGTTCGCCTTCCACGAGACGCTCCCCATCGCTGCCGGCGGCCTCGGGGCGCTCGCCGGCGACCACGCCAAATCCGCCAGCGACCTCGGCCTCGGCTTCGTCGGCATCAGCCTTTTCTATCGCGAGGGCTACTTCCAACAGTCGTTCAACCACGACAACTGGCAGCAGGAATCGTACACCCTGCTCCATCCGCGGAACCTTCCCCTCGAGCCCGTGCTCGATGCCAAGGGCGAGCCTCTGGTCGGCAGCGTCCGGATCGTCGGCGCCACCATCCGCTTCCACGCCTGGCGCGTGAACGTCGGACGCGTGCCGGTCTACCTGCTGGACACGAACCGCCCGGAGAACGAGCCGCACTACCGCGACCTCACGAACCGCGTCTACGGCGGCGATTCGACGACGCGCATCATGCAGGAGATCCTGCTGGGCGTCGGCGGCGTGCGGCTGCTCCGCGCGCTCGGCGTCGCTCCTTCGACCTTCCACATGAACGAAGGCCACGCCGCCTTCCTCACCCTCGAGCTCATCCGCGAGAAGATGGCCGCCGGGAAGTCCTTCGAGGAGGCCGGCGCGCTGACCAAGGCTGGATGCCTCTTCACGACGCACACCCCGGTCGAGGCCGGGCACGACCGCTTCAGCGCCGATCTCATGGGCCACGCCGGGCAGAAGTTCGCCCAGCATCTCCAGCTCACGCCCGAGCAGCTCATGGAGCTCGGCAACGAGCATCCGGGCAAGACGGGCTCGCCCTTCTGCATGACCGCGCTCGCGCTCCGCTACTCCCGCGCCGCCAACGGCGTCAGCGAGCTGCACGGCCAGGTCAGCCGCGAGATGTGGATGGGCTACTTCGGCAAGAAGACGCCCGACGAGGTCCCCATCGGCCACGTCACCAACGGCGTCCACCTGGTCGGCTGGATGAAGGGCCCGGCCCGCCGCCTGTGGCGCAGCAAGTTCGCCGGTCTCGGCCGGCCGGCCTCGGCCTTCGTCTACGAGGCGAACTCGCCCGAGTTCTGGCAGAACGTGAAGGATCCGGCGTTCATCTCCGACGAAGAGATCTGGGCGCTGCGCTACAAGCTCCGCCGCGAGCTGATCGAGTTCGCCCGCCGCCGCCTTCTCCTCCAAGGCAAGACCTTCAGCCAGGGCGATTTCATCACCTTCGACAGTTTCCTCGACCCCGACGCGCTCACCATCGGGTTCGCCCGCCGGTTCGCGACCTACAAGCGCGCGCCGCTGATCTTCGACCAGTTCGAGAACGTGGTGAAGCTGGTCAAGGACAGCGCCCGCCCGGTGCAGTTCATCTTCGCCGGCAAGGCCCATCCACGCGACGACCACGGGAAGGCGTTCATCCAGAAAGTGATCCACCTGAGCCGGTTCTCGGAACTCAAGGGACATCTCGTCTTCATCGAGAACTACGACATCCACGTGGCGCGCCAGATGGTCTCCGGCTGCGATATCTGGCTGAACAACCCGCGGCGCCCGCTCGAAGCTTCGGGCACCAGCGGCATGAAGACCACGCCGCACGGCTGCATGAACCTCTCGATCATGGACGGGTGGTGGCGCGAGGGCTTCGACGGCCAGAACGGCTTCTCGATCGGGCCCGATTCCCATCCGGCCGATGTCGACGAGCAGGACCGCGTGGACAGCGAGAACCTCTACAAGGCGCTCACCGAGGAGGTCATCCCGGGCTTCTTCAACCGCGACGCCAACGGCGTCCCCCGCCAATGGATCGCCAAGATACGGCATTCGATGGCCACGCTCGCCGCGCAATACAGCACCTGGCGCATGGTCCAAGAATACACACAGAAGTACTACCTCACCCGGTGACCCTTCCCTCGCCCGGCGCCCGGCGCTGACCGCAGGCGCCCTTCACCGGGCGCTTTTTCTTTGCTGGCAGGGCCGGCCCATGCGGCCGGATCCACAGGACTCGCTACCTCGAGACATGGAAGACGGCAAGATAGCCTTCCGCCACATCCGGGTCGTTCAGGCACACGGCACCCTCACGGATCTTCGCGACGGGTTCGCCTTCGAAGCGCAGCGGCGCGGAGGCACCCAACGACCGGGCGTAGTCGCCGAAGCCGCCGAAGCCGCGTTTCCGCACCTTGGCCAGGCTCTCGATGCAGAACCGTCCGCCGCTCCCCGGCGCGACATGGCGCATCAGCTCAAGGGTCAACCGTCCCATCGTGTGCCGCGGATTGATCTCGACGACCGGCTTGAGCCGCAGACGACCGTCCGCGGAGCGCGCCACGAAGGCGTCGATCCCCAGCGGACCCTGGAATCCCACCTGCCGTAGTTCCGCCTCCAGCATCGGCAACAAGCCCGGGAAAAACCGCGGCAACCGCGCGGCCGCGTCCCGGTCACCGCGGAAAAAATCGGTCACAGCGGACGGCAGACGCCGCGCGTGGTCCGGGGCCGCATCGTTGGCCTGGAACTGTCCGCGCAGGTCGTTCACCAGACCGGTATGGCCGACGATCCTCAACGCGTCGTCGCCCATCTCGAGCTGGACCGAGAAATCCACCACGCGCTCCAGCCACGGCTCGATCACCAGTTGGCGGCCTTTCTCCAGGGTGTCCCTCATCCAGTGGACCTGCGCGTCGAGCAACGAAGGTTCCCAGAGCCGGACCGCGTTGCTGCCCGCCGATCCGAGCGCCTCTTTCACGACCACCCGGTGATGTCCCCGCGCGCGGATCACCGCGACGGCCGCGAGCGCCTGCGGCAACGAATCCACGGCCACGCCGATGTCGTCTTCCGCGATCAGCCACGGTGCGGACGACGACGCCAAGACCCGCCGCAGGAACGCCGCGCTCCAAGACTTGGAGTAGAGCTCGGCGATGCCGGCATCGAAACGTTCCGCCGCGGTCCGCTTCTCGCCGGTCACCTGGCCGAAGAGCGGCCCGAGCAGCTCGACGCTGTCGGGAGCCCACGCCCACGGGCGCAATCCACCGAGCTTGCGGTCTTTGAGCAAGGCGATGCCGGCAGCGGTACCCGCCGCGGTCCCGCCGATCTCGACGAATTCTGGCAAAGGAAAACCGGCCTGCTTCAATCCGGCGAGGAACGCGACCGACGGACGCCGCGGGACGAGCACCACATCGTCCTGCCGGCCGAGGAACTGCGGCAGGTTCGCCAGGTCCCGGGCCAACATCGCCTGCGCCGCGACCGGCATGAACGTCTTCCCGTGGGCGATCGACGCCTCCGCGAAAGGGTTGAACACGGAGACTTGGGGCGTGCGGCCTTTCGACGCCGAATAGACGTCCAACCGGGCGATGAACGTCGGGTCGAACCCGGCGGCCCGGCGGCTCGCGACGTCGAACACGGAACCCTTCGCCCGCTGCGGCGACAGCGGGAACTTCAGCGCCCGGCAGAAGGCGTCCCAATCGTCCTCGCCCGGGTCCTTCCAGCGCCGGAACCATTTGAGACCGTGCGCGACATGGGCGATCTCATCGCGATGGATCTGCTCCAGCAACGCCGCCGTGGCGGTGTCGCCGACGGTGGCGAACCCGCGCGCGAAGTGCCCGGCGAAATCGAGGTTCGCCTGCTCGAAGGTCAGGCTGAGTCCGGCGACGAAATCCATCGGACAGGCCATCGGCGCGAGGCTCCGCCAGAAGTATCCGCTCACCGGCAGCTCGCCGAACGCGATGCCGCACTCCGCCATCCGCGCCAGATAGAGCCGGGTGTGCTCCTGCTCGTCGCGCAACGTCCGCAGCACGCCTTGGCGGAAGGCCGGCGGCGCGTCGGGAAAGCGCAGCAGCACCAAGGCCATCAGCTCCGTGGCGAGCAGCTCGTGGTTGGCGAAGAAATGCAGGAGCCGTCCGCGCTCCTCGGGGACCTCCAACCGGCGGGTCCCGGGGAACTCCGCCTTGCCCGCGCCCTGCGGCTTGAAACGCAGCTCCGCCGGACGCCCCGGCAGGTCGGGCGAAGCGATCGCCGGACCGGGCCGTTCGTCGGTGACGACCGCCGGGCTCCGGAGCTTCTCCTCCAAGCTCGTGGCGAAGAGCACCTGTTCGGCGAATCCACGCAGTTCCATCGGCGCCGCCCGACGTAGCAGGTGGGACGTCCGATAAAAAGTTTTTTGAAAAGATCCGGCGCCGCCGGAGCGGACCGATACCGATGAGAACCGGCCCGGCTTCCGCCCTCCGGCGCTCGACGGCGCCGTGCTCCGCCCTCCTCTCCGCGCCCGCCCTCGCGCCCATCGTTGGCCGACACGGCGACCGGCGTGTTCGCCGATCGCGACGCGACGCTGCTCTCGCTCGATGCCGCCCATCTCGACGATGCGATGATCGGCGCCCGCTTCGCCGGGACGCGCGTCACCCACGTCAGCCGCCCGTCGCCCCTCCCCTTTGATCACCGTCATCCGCGCACGTTCTTTCCGGTTCATCGTCAACGTCTCCATGTCTTCGCAGGGTGCTTCCGCTACCCCGCCCGAAAAGGGACATTCTGATCGAGTCCCCACCGGGACATCCTCATGGAGTTCCGACACTGCAGAGCCGCTGCTTGCCTCCCGAGCGCCGACGACCGCAACCTGAGCGCCCGTGAACCGTATCGTCCAACGCTTTGCCGACCTCCGTGCCCGTGGCAGCAAGGGCCTCGTCATCTACATCGGGGCCGGCGACCCCGATCTCGAGGCCACCCGCCAGCTGGCGATCGCGTTCGACCGGGCCGGTGTGGACGTCCTTGAGCTGGGCGTGCCGTTCAGCGACCCGCTCGCCGACGGCATCGTGAACCAGCTCGCGGCCCAGCGCGGCCTCGAGAGCGGCACGACACCGCCGAAGGTCCTCGCCACGGTCGGCGCCATCCGGCGCGAGTCGCAGATCCCGCTGGTCCTCTACATCTACCACAACCTGCTGCACCGCGTCGGCGTCGCGGAGTTCATCCGGCAAGCCGCCGCCGCGGGCGTGGACGGGCTGCTGGTCCTTGATCTTCCGCCCGAGGAATCCGACGACTACGAAGCGCTCATGGCCGAGGCCGGTCTGTGCCCGATCTATCTCATCGCGCCGACGACCCCCGACGAGCGGATCTCTCTGATCGCCCCTCGCGCGCGAGGATTCATCTACTACGTCAGCCGCGAAGGCGTGACCGGGATGCAGTCGAAGGTCAGCTCCAGCATCGGCGAGAAGACCGCCAAGATCCGCGCGCACAGCCCGCTGCCCATCGCCGTCGGTTTCGGGATCTCCGATGCCGCCCAGGCCCGCGAGGTCGCGCAGCACGCGGAGGCCATCGTCGTCGGCAGCGCCGTGGTCACGCGCATCGCCGCGCTCGGCCATTCACCGGATCTCGTGCCGCAGGTCAGCGCCTTCGTCCGCGGCCTCGTCGAGGCGGTGCGCGGGTAGCCGCCGTGGCGGCGCGTCTTCCACAGAGGTCGCCGGCGCCGGCCTGACATCGCGGTCCGGGATACGGCAAAGCAGGTCCCTGCGCCAAGTCGGCCGAGCGGCCCCCCTTCGGAACCGGTGCCTCGACAAACGTCAACTTGACGCATCGAGAGACGGGTCGCCAACCTGCTCGGGTCACTGGGTCGTTGCCGGGAACCCGATCCGATGCTGCGGGTCCGCCGTGCGACGTCCGGCCCGGGGACGACCAAGTTCCCGAACGATCTCTCGATCATGCGCACCCCACCGCCTCCTCCTGCTGTCGATGCTTCTCCTGCTGTCGGCCGCCATCGGCACGACCGCGAGAGCAGAGGTGGTGTTCGACAACACGACCTTCACCAGCGAGAAGCTCTTGGTCTATCACGGCCCGGCACGCTACGGCGACGAGATCGCCCTCGCCGGAACGGCTCGCGAAGTGACCTCCTTCACCTTCCAGTATTTCGGTGATTTCGCCGAAGGCGCGGAAGTCGAAGCGGTCGTCCGTTTCTTCGGCCTCGACGGGCCTCAATACTACTTCGATGAAAGCAAGGAGACCCCGATGCCGGGGACGATTCTTTGGGAAAGCGATCCCCTGACCATCGACAACGGAGCCCGCTTGGTGACGCTGCCGGTCCCTCACGTCGTCGTACCGGACGTCTTCACCTGGGCCGTCGAGTTCCACGGCCCGCTCCGGAAAGGCGGAGGCCTCGTCACCACAGGACCTCCGACCATCGGCGCACCGCTCGAGGACGACGACGGAAACATCCTGACCGACCGTGTCGGGAGCTACGACGATTTCTGGGTGCAGTATGACATCAAGGACCCCCGCTCTTGGGCGCTGCGGAGCCTCTTCTTGCGGTCCGCCGATTTCTACGCGCGGGTCGTCGCCGAACCGGGCCCTCTGACCGCCATTCCGCCATCGGTCGCGGACGGCGCGGTGAAGCTGGCTTGGAAAGGAGGCACGCCGCCGTTCCGCCTCCAGACCCGCGGGATCGCCGACATCGAATGGACCGACATCGGTGTCACCGTCCGGTCGTCCTACGCGGCGACGAACGGCGCGGACCATGGTTTCTTCCGTGTCATCGAGGTGCCTCGCGCCGCGGGCCCCTTCACCAATGCGCCGCCCGCGACCAAGGGCACCCACCTGGTGCTCAACTGGGGCGGCGGCTACGGGCCGTTCCGCATCCAGACGAAGTCCTCGCTCGGCGCGCCGTGGGTCGACCTGACGACCACGACGAACCTGGCTTTCGAGCTTCCGGCGCCGACGGCGGATCGTTTCTTCCGCGTGCTGGATGCGTTGCTGCCCTGAACGGTCCGGATGCGGTCGCCATCCGGTGCCTAATCCTCGATCCACCGCATCTTGATGCAAGTTGCCCCCGCCGCATCTCCAGCTCCGGCCCGTCCGCCGTTGCGCCTCTTGGTCATCGAGGACTCGGCGCCCGACGCCTTCGCCTTGGCGACCCTGCTCCGCGCGGGCGGATGGCAAGTGGTCCATCGACGTGTCGCCAGCGCGGCCGACCTCGGCGCCGCTCTGTGCGACGAACCCTGGGACCTCATCCTGAGCGACCACACGATGCCGGGCTTCAGCGCGCCGGAGGCGTTGCGGATCGTCCAGCAGACCGGCCTCGACGTCCCGTTCATCATCATCTCCGGCGGCATCGAGGAAGGCGTCGCCATCGAGACGATGAAGGCCGGCGCCCACGACTTCATCATGAAGGGCGCGCTCGGCCGGCTCGTCCCCGCCGTGCAGCGCGAACTGCGCGAATCGGCCGTCCGCCGCGCCCGCCGCGAGAGCGAGCTCCGCTACCGGTCCGTCTGGGAGAACTCGACCGACGCCGTCCTGCTCATCGACCTCGGCGGCGTCATCCGCTTCGCCAACCCCGCGGTGAAGCCGGTCTTCGGCTGGGATCCCGACGTCCTCGCCGGGCAGACGATGGACGCGTTGCAACCGGCCGGCCTGCCGCCGGGCACCTGGTGGGCCATGGCCCGCGCGGTCGAAGGTCCGAAGGCGGATGAGACGGCCGGGCGCCGGCATGACGGCCTCGCGGTCGAGGTGGACGTGGCGTTCACCGAGATGCGCATGGGCGAGCAGCTGTGGGTCGTCGCCTTCTTCCGCGACGTGACCGAGCGCCGCCGCGCCGAAGCCGAGCTGCGCCGGAGCCGTCAGGAGTTCGCCGCCGCGCGGGAGATCCAGCAGCGCCTCTTCCCCAAGGCCGCGCCGGAGCTGCCGGGCTTCGAGCTCGCCGGCGTCTCCCGGCCGGCCGATGCCGCCGGCGGCGACTACTTCGATTGGCTGCCGATGCCCGACGGCGCGCTTGGGATCGCCATCGCGGACGTGAGCGGCCATGGGATCGGGCCTTCGCTGCTCATGGCCGAGGCGCGCGCCTATCTGCGTCCGCTCGCGCGCCGGCACAGCGATCCCGCCGAGGTCCTGACGCGCGCGCAAGAGCTGCTCGCCGACGATCTCGGCGCCGAACGCTACATCACGGTGCTGCTCGCGCGGCTCGATCCGGTCCGGCGCACGTTGGTCCACGCGAGCGCCGGGCATCCGTCCGGCCACGTCCTGGCCGCCGACGGCTCGGTCAAAGCCGTGCTCCGTCGCACCGGCCGCCCGCTAGGACGCCAAGGCGGGACGCCTTTCGTCCCGGGCGGCGAGATCGCGCTGGCGTCCGGCGACACCTTGCTGCTGGTCACCGACGGCATCGATGAAGCCATGCGGTCCGACGGCGAATGCTTCGGCCTCGACCGGGCGCTCGATGTCCTCCGCGCGCACCGCCACCTCACCGCCGGCGAGATCCTCGAGCAGATCTGCAGCGCCGCCCGCGAGTTCACCCATCCTGAGCCGCAGGCCGACGACCTCACCGTGGTCGTGCTCAAAGTGCTCTGATCCACGGCGGCCGACCGCGACCGCTTCACGGCCGCAACACCTCGGGCAAGGTCTCCGAGAGGATGCCGCGGATGTCGCTGCGTTCTCCGGCCGTCAGGTAGGCGTAGCGAGGTTCTTTCGCCGGGTCGTCGAGGACGGCCCGCAACCGGGCGTCGATCCGGGAGGCGAGATGCCGGGGCAGATCCCGGAACGTGCGCGAATAGATGAGCGGGCTGCAACGCACCCGGAAGAGCCGCTGCTGCAAGTCCAGGTCCTTGAGCGACCGCCCGTCCTTCGTGCGGGGAGCCGATCGCTGATAGGCCTCCGCGAACCCGGGGCTTCCGGCGATGCCGCCTTCGGGCAACGCGGCCTCGTCCTTGAGGAGGAGATGGTCGAGGACGTCCTGCGCGCAGGAATCGAACACACGGCGCGCGCTGTCGTAGGTGGGGCCGTCGGTGACGGTCTCCTTCAGGTCGCGCTGTAGGTTCTGCTGATAACGGAGCATCCGCCGGCACTGGAACGCCGCCCGGGTGAGCGCGTTCTGCATCGCGCATTGGTGCTCGAACACCATGAGCGCGACGATGTCGCTGGTCTGGGCAGGATACCGGGAGCCGCCCGCGACCGCGGGCAGGTCCTTGCGGTTGCCGCCGTGGTCCAGGTCCACCGCGAGCCGTCCTTCCGCTTCGCGGCTGAACAGGTTCCCCCGGTGACGGGTCATGCCGTGCATGCCGGTCACGTACCAACCACCCCAGCGCTCGGCGACCGGTGTCGAATCGTCCACGATCGTGGATCCTTGGCTGAAGATGGGCTGGCCGGTCCGGTCGGTGGGGATGGACCGCACGAAGACCGCCGGGATCTCGCGCACAAACGTCCCGCCGTGGCAGCGCAAGCAATCCTGGTCGCGTGTGAAGCGCGGATGGGTCTCGGGTTTCGCGCGCGGATCAAAGCTGTAGAAGACCGGCCCGAGCTGCGGATCGATGCTGGTCACCTCCATCAGCCCTCCCGGCACCCACCCGACATAGCAGTCGTCCGAGAAGTAGAGCGCCCGAGGGTTGCCCGGATGGATGATGCCCGCCTGGAAGCTCGTCTTGGAGAACACCAGCATCTGGCTCGACTCGGGGACGCCGAGCGTCCGCAGCAGTTCCCGCAGGATCGCGCGGTCGTCGCCGACCAACTGCACCTCGCCCGACGCCAGCCGTCGTTCCAACCGGGTGATGGCATCGTTCGGCGCGGTCGCCGAATACGAGACCGGCGGCTGCTCGAACGCCTCCTCGCTTTCGGCCCGCACCACCGGCACCAACATCGCCGACGCGACCGCCATGGAGGCAAGGATTCGATGGAGCGCTTTCACAGGTTCAAAGGAGGTGGACGTCCCGTTGGACGCGCGGATCTTGACGGGATTCACCGCGATCGCCTTGACCTGGGTCAGGTCTTCGCGGCCTCAACGCCGGTTCTTCAGGTCTTCCTCGTCCAGATGGAAGGTGTGCAGCACGCGGTGCACCACCGGGGTCAGCAGCGTGAGGATGAGCGAGAGGAAGATCAACCCGCTGAACAACGCGTAGGCGGAGGCGAACAGCTTCGCCTGGGTCGTGGCCAACGTGCCGACCGGTCCCATGCCGGTGAGGATCATCGAGGCGTTGAGCAGGGAGTCCACCCAACCGAACCCGGCGAAGTGATGGTAGCCCGCCGTCCCGATGGCCAGCGCCGTCCCGGCGGTCGCCATGGCGATGGCGACCGTCGCGGCCATCCTGCGCAGGAAGCGGCCCCGGCTCGCCAACCTCTGGTGTCTTTTCTCGAGCATAGGAACGCCCGCAAGATCGGTCGCGCCGACGCCGTCGGCGAGCAGATTCCGGCCCGTCCGCCCCGCGTCGTGGCGATGGCGCCGCCCAGGCCCTGGAGGATCCTCAGGGAGCGACCGGGCCTGGGTCCGGTCGGTCGTCGGAAACCGTGTGCATGGCGCGCGCCTTGTCCCATTCTTCCGTGAGCACCGGGCGGATCAACGCGGTGAAGGCGACGTAGGCGGCCGGATGGAAGTGGAGCTTGTCGTCGCGATAGAGGTCGGTCCGCGGACAGCCGTCGGCATCGACCAGCGCGCGGTTGATGTCGATGAACCGGTGGAGCGGCGTCTCGCCGCAGTAGGCGCGGGCGAGCCCGTTGTAGTGGTCGACGTGTTCCCATTGCTCGACGCGGTCCAACGAACGTGTGCTGGAGACGAAAAGCAGCCTCGTCGTCGGCAATGTCCGCCGGACCCGCTCCGAGAACGCCTTGAAACCCAGGAACACGGCATCCGGTCCCCTGCCCTCCTTGATGTCGTTGCTGCCGCAATAATAGACGATGATCCTAGGAGCATGCGGCAGGACCACCGGATCGAAGCGCGCGAGTTGGTCGTCGGTTCGCGACCCGCCGAACGCCCGGTTGACCACGGGCAACGGGGCCATCATCCCGGTCACGTGGGTCCACTCACGGAAGATGCTGCTGCCGACGAAGAGGATCCCGCCCGGGACCGGCGGCTTCGCGTGGTCGGCCTGGATGAAGGCCTGGATCTCTGTCTCGAAACGCGGCCCGGAATCGGCCGCCGGTGCGCGGAGCAGGGCCGCCGAGAACACGATGACCAACAGGACGAGGCGGCGGAGTTGTTTCATGGAAACGATCGCAGACCAGGATACCGGGCAAGGGCAAGGTCATGAGTCCATCCCACGATGGCGAGCGGCAACCTGGCCGCCATCGGAAGGATCCCGCGCCGACCGGTGCGTCGTCCTCGGCGAAACCCCGGCCGCGACGCGATCAACCTTCTCTCAGACGTCCGCGGCACGGGCCGCATCACCTGGCCTTCAGGTGCCGTCCGGCGAACTCGATGAACTTCTGCCAGTCGTACAGCTCGACGGAATGCCCGCCGGCGCGGTTGTGATAGCCGACATCCCCGCCGGCCAAGACCTCGCCGACGGCCGGCGACGCCTCGGAATCCAAGCCCTTCTTGCCGAGCAGTCGGTACACCTCGGAAGCATGGTAGGCACCGAGATATTCGCCGCGCGGGTCGGCCCAGAGATCCTCGGAGCCGCTCGCGATGTAGATCGGACGCGGCGCGATGCAGGCCAGGAGCATGTGCTGGTCGACGGGCAGGTCGTCCTCGTTGCGGCTGAACTTCCACGCGTTGCGGCAGAGCCAGTAGGGGAAGCGCGTCACCATCTTCTCCATGTTCTCGCCGAAATCCCGCTTCCACAACGCGGCGCCGGCGCAGCCCGATTGGGCGGCGACGGCCATCGCGAAGCGCCGGTCCTGGGCGACCGCCCATAGCGTCGCTTTGCCCATCTTGGAATGACCGACCGCGGCGATGCGCTTGGCGTCGATGGACGGCTCGGTCCCCAGGTAATCGAGGACGCGCGAGGCGGACCACGACACGGCGGCGATCACGCCCCATTCGTTGGCCTTCGGGAAGCTCTGGCCTTCCCGGTAGAACAGCGGATGGATGCCCGACTGGAACTCGACCTCGTTGTGCCGGACGAGCGCGCCCTGCGACAGGACGACGAGGCCGAACCCGTTCCGCAAGAACTCGGCGAGCGGGAGGCCGTTGCGGAGGTATCCCGCGCGGGACGGGTCCGCGTCGTGGCCATCGTCCTTGGTGTTGACGAAGCTGAGCTGCAAGAAGGCCGGCACCGGGCCCTTCGCGCCGTTCGGCGTGAAGACGAGGACCGTCATCTCCGCCGAGCCCTTGGCGTTCTCGAAGCGGATGCGCACGTCCTTCCGCGTCGCCAGGCCATCCATGAACTTCCCATCGGTCCGGAGCCGCTCGTAGGAGGTGCGGACGGGCGTCTCCGGCACGGGGACGACGCCGTACACGAGGTTACCGAACAACGCCATGACCTGCGGGCGCCGCACGTTCGTCCATTCCTCCGGCGTGGTGATGCGATCACCTTCGGACGACACCAGCACCGGCGGAAGCTGGTAGGCCGGCACCTTCGACTCGTCGCGGACGACATCGAAGTCGTGGTTCTTGGGTTCCTCGGCGCGGACAGCGGCGAAGCCGAGCAGGGCCAGGAAGCCGGCGGACAACAGGGATCTCTTCATCGGATAGGTGTTGCGGATCGGCCGGGGGCCGCCTCAGCGGGCCGCGGTCTTCCAGGCGGGCTTCAGTTCGTGGACCTCCAGCGATGTGATCTTGGCAGCGCCGCCCTTGGCTTCGAGCGACAAGGCAAGGTCGCCGGGCTTCGGCTGATACGGCATCGGGATGTAGGCGAGGCCGTCGCTGGCGAAGACCTCCAGACCGGTCCGGTCGCAATAGACGACAAGGCGTTGCCTGCCGTTCCGCAACGGCGCGGGCGCAGTGTGGCCGGCGACGGAGATCTCCTGTTTCCTGGCATCGTAGATGATCTTGGCGCCGCGCACGGTGAAGACGACCTCGGAGGCGTCACCCGGAGCGAACTCGGCGCGCAGTTCCACCAGTTCCGCCTTCACCTTGGCCAACGGATCCCGGCCGCCGGGCTCCAGCATCGATCGGCCGAAGCGGTGCGACCGGGAGCGCAACGAAACAAGTTCCTTCACCGGCGTGTAGGTCAACCGCGGTCCATCGGGCGTCGCAGTGAGCTTGAGTTCCAGCGGGACGGTCATCGACTGGTTGAAGGACATCCCTTTCGTCTCGGTCTGGAACCAGCCGATCTGGACGCGGCGGCCGTCCTTGGCCGGGAGGTCGCTGAAGGTCTGCGGGGCGTAGAAGCCGCGACCGCGCTGGCCGGTGAGCTTCGTCTGCTCAGGCGTGAAACGCGTGCCGTCGAAGGTGCCGGTCGCGTACTGGGTGTCCGCGGCGGCCAGCACCCACTTCTTCTTTGAGGCATCGCCGTCCACCGGTAGCTCGAAGAAATCTGGGCACTCGAAGAGGTAGCTGCTGCCGGCGACGCCCTCGGTGATGCTGGCGAGCGTCCAGTCGCGCAGGTTCGGCGACCGGAAGAAGTGGATGGTATGCTTGTTCCCGGGCAGGCCGACGTAGAGGACCATCACCCACGACTTCGACGGCTCGTGCCACATCACCTTCGGGTCGCGGTTGCCGCCGGTGACCTGTCGCACGACGGGATTGCCTGGGTACTTGGTGAAGGTGCGCCCGTCGGTGCTCGACGCGATGCACTGGACGGCCGGGTCGCCGGCGGCGGTGTAGATCAACACGATCGGCGGCTTGCCGTCCTTGCCGAGGCCGCTGGTGTTCTTCCAGTCCACGACCGCGCTGCCGCTGAACATCGGGCCCATCGCATCCGGCACGAGTTTGTCGCCCAACTCTTCCCAATGGACCATGTCGCGGCTGACGGCGTGGCCCCAGTGCATGTTGCCCCACGGCCAGCCGTAGGGGTTGTGCTGGAAGAAGAGATGGTACTCGCCCGCGAAGTAGACCATGCCGTTCGGGTCGTTGTTCCAGCCGCGCTTGGGCGAGAAATGAAACTGGCCGCGCAACGGCTCGCGGTACAGGTCCGCCGGTCCGCGGACCGTGTCGACCGGCCGGATGGCACCGATGGCAGCGGAATCTTCCGGCAACTTGTCGACCTGGAGGGTGATGTCCTTGCCGAGCCAGGCGCCGACGTCCATCGGCGCCCACCAATCGGGCTCGCCGTCGGCCAGCGCGGTGTCGATGCGGAGGACGCTCTTGCCGTCGACGAGCACGTTGACCACGCGGTTCGGGCCGCCGTTCTTGACCGGGATCTCGAGGAAGCGCCGTGTCACGTGGAACCGCCGCTTCGCGTCGGCGACCCACCCGACCGGCTTGTGGTCGGTCTGGACGATATGATCGACGTTGATGTGGCCCCAGCCGCCGGTGGCGCGGTCGGTGATGAGGATGACGGCGGTCTTGCCAGCGAACTCGGAGACATCCCACGAAGCAGGCGCGAGCGCCTCGGTGCCGCCGTCGCGGTCGTTCGGACCGGTGGCGTTCCGGACCGCCTTGCCGTCGACCAGCAAGTCCATGCAGGTCTTCCCGGCGTCCTTGCCGCCGCCGATGAGGAAACCGATGAACCGGCGCCCGATCTTGAACTCCGGCGACGTGAGCGTGCCGGTGGACTTGTCGCCGCCGACGAAGGAATCCACGAGGCCCTTGCCTTTGAATCCGTCCACGCGCATCTGACCGGGCAACGTCCCTCGCGCGGGCCCGGACCCGAAGGCGTCACCGGTGGAGGTCCAACCGCCGTAGTCCGCCCCCTCGAAATCGGCGATGACGATGTCATCCGCGGCGCGCGCCGGGGCGGAAGCGGCGAAGATCGCGGCACAGGCCACGATCGATGCGAGGACGGGACGGATGCACATAGGTATGGAGGAAACGGTTCCAGTTGTCCGCCGCCCCTGTCGAGGACGGCGTGAAGGAGTTCGCCCCGGAGGTCCAAGCCATCCGACCTGTGTTCCTGCTTGTGTCGGCGGCCCTGACCGATACCCAATCCGCCATGCCAAGTCCTCTTCCGCCGGCCGCTTCCGCGCGCCGGCTCGTCGCCGCCGTCCTCCTCGCTCTCGCATCCGCTGCCGGTTGCGCCACGGGAAGCCATCCCGAGAAGCCCGGCACCGCGGGCGACGGCAGCTTCACCATCGGACCCGCTTACGCCGTCGATTCCGATCTCGCCGACAAGGGCAATCCCAAGGGCCGGTCGTTCGAGTTCACGATGCGCCTGGCCGACAGCAAGATCTTCCGGGGCGACGACACCACGCTGTTGCCCGCGAAGAAGGCCGTGCGCACCGAGCGCAAGATCTTCGTGTACGTGCCCGCCGCCTATCGCGACGGCACCGCGGCGCCGGTCCTCGTGACGCATGACGGCCCGGGCCAGCTCAACCTCGTCCGCAACGCGCTGGACAACCTCACGATCTCCAAGGACCCCGACCGCCGGTTGCCGGCCTTCATCACCGTCGCCGTGGAGAACGGCGGCAACGACGGCAAGGACAGCGAGCGCGGGCTCGAGTACGACACGATGTCCGACCGCTTCGCGCGGTTCATCAACGACGAGGTGTTCCCCGCGGTGCTCGCCGACGCGAAGGTCCGCGCGGCCTACCCGCACATCGCCATCACCGCGAACCCGTGGGGCCGCGCGACGATGGGCTGTAGCTCCGGCGGCGCGGCGGCGCTCACGATGGCGTGGTTCCGCCCCGACCTGTTCCGCCGCGTGGCCGCTTACTCCGGCACCTTCGTCGACCAGCAGGACGACGATGCGCCGGAGGAGGCCAAGTTCCCGTACGGCGCGTGGGAGTACCACTCCAGCATGAAGCTCATCACCAACGGACCGAAGAAGCCGTTGCGGATCTTCACCCACGTCTCCGAGAACGACATCCGTGCCAAGGATCCCGAATCGACCCAGCACAACTGGGTGATGGCCGGCAAACGCACCGAGGCGGCGCTCCAGGAGAAAGGCTACAACCACCGTTTCGTCTACAGCTTGGCCACCGGACACTGCGACAAAAAGGTGTTCGAGCAGACCTTGGCCGACACGCTAGTCTGGCTCTGGCGCGGCTACCGCGGGGAGTGATCGCGGCGACCGCCCCCGCCGGCCGGGACCGGCACGAGGCCTCTCCGCTCAGAACTCGATGACCTGACCGCGCACCGGGACGGTCACCTCGGCGCCGGGACGCAACGTGGTCCGCAGCGTCTCGGCGAAGGCGAGCGATTGCTCTTCTTCGCCGTGGACGACGCTGATCTTGCGGATGTCCCCGGTGAGCCGTCCGACGTACCAGGCCAGCTCCTTGCGGTCGGCGTGGCCGGAGAAGGCGTCGATCGCCGCGACCTGGGCCCGGACGACCTGCGGTTCACCAAAGATGTTCACGGGGTTCGATCCGCCGCGGAGCTGTGCGCCGAGCGTGTGGTCGGCGCAGAAGCCGACGAAGAGGATGAGGTTCTTCGGGTCGCCGACGTTGTTCCTGAGATGGTGGCGGATGCGCCCCGCCTCGGCCATGCCGGATGCGCTGATGACCACGCACGGCCCCACGATGTCGTTGAGCTTCTTCGACTGCTCCACATCGCGGATGTAGGTGAGGTTCGACATGCCGAACGGGTTGCCCTGCTCCTGCAGGAACCGGTTCGTCTCGTCATCGAAGCACTCCGGATGAAGGCGGAACACCTCGGTGGCGTTCACGCTCAGCGGGCTGTCCACGAAGATGGGGAGGCGCGGGAGGCGGCCGGCGAGCGTGAGCTGGTGCAGCTCGTAGACCAGCGTCTGCGTGCGGCCCACCGAGAAGGCCGGGATGATCACGCGGCCGCCGCGGTCGATCGCGGCGTTGATCATACGGTCGAGCTCATCGAGCGAGTTCGCGGCGCTGCCGTGGTCACGGGCCCCGTAGGTGCTCTCGATCTGGAGGAAATCCACGTCGGCCACCGGCTCGGGGTCGCGCAAGATGGGCTGGTCCGGCCGGCCCACGTCGCCGCTGAAAAGGTAGCGGAACTTCCGGCCTCCTTCGTGCACATCGAGGATCACCTGCGCCGCGCCGAGGATGTGGCCCGCATCCACGAAGGTGACCGTCACGCCGTCCGTCACCGGCAGCGGACGCCCGTAACCGACCGCGACGAAGAGCCTGGTGGTCTTCTCCGCGTCGGCCGGTGAATAGAGCGGGAGGACGGGCGGCTCGCCGCGGCGCGCACGTTGGCGCGAGACGAACTCGCTGTCGCTCTGCTGGATCTTCGCCGAGTCGGCCAACATGATCGCCGCCAGGTCGCGCGTGGCGTGGGTGCAGTAGATGTTCCCGTCGAAGCCCTGCTTCACGAGGTTCGGCAGGTTCCCGCAGTGGTCGATGTGCGCATGGCTCAGCACGACGGCATCCAGCTCGCGCGGGTCGAAAGGGAAGGTCCGGTTCCGCTCGGTCGATTCATCGCGGCGTCCTTGGTAGAGGCCGCATTCGAGCAGGAACTTCCGGCCGTTGACCTCCACGAGATACATCGATCCGGTGGTGGTGCGCGCCGCGCCGAGGAAGTGGACTTTCATCCTCGGAAGGTGCTCACCCGCCCCCCCGGGGGCAAGCGGTGAACCGCCTCGACAGGTACCGCGACGCGCCAGCGGGGCGCGGGTCCTCGCGACACGTCGGACGCGGATCCCGTCGTCACATCATGAAAGCGGAGACGCCGATCACGACCCCGACGACGGCGAGACCGATGCCCGTGTAGAAGAACCCCCGCTTCTTGGTGAGCAATGTGATCGAGCAGAAGACGACGCCGACCTGGAGGAAGATCTCCGCCTTGTTGTACCGGTCGCCGGCCTTCGCGGAATGGTGGGCGCCGGACTGCTCCTTGACCGACTCTTTGCGGAACTCCTCGGCCTCCTTGAGGATCTTCTCGTTCTCGTCCTTGTACTCGGCGTTCTTGGCGGTGAGCCGTTTCTCGGCCTCCTTCATCGCCGCTGTCTGCGCCGGCGTGGCGCTGCCCAGCGCCTCGATCCTCATCTGCTCGATGAAGAGGTCGTTCATGCCCTGCCGGTTCCTCTTGGATTGGTACCAGGCGAACCCGTTCGATGCCTTGACCTCCAGGCTGGCGGCCTTCACCTCGGCGACGATCTTCTCGTTGTCCTCGTCCTTCCCGAGGCTCGACACGACCGCGAGCAGGATGGCGACGATGGCGATGGTCAGGCCGATCCGCTTCTCGGCGTCGTCCTTGAGGTTTTCCGGGATCTCGATCTCAGACATGGTACGCGTGGGATAGAGACCGGCACCGTCGCTGACAAGCCGCCAAGTCGACCTCCCGGTCGCCGTCATCATCCCGCCGATGGAACGCATGCCGTCCCCGGGAAACCTCGAGGCAAAGGCGGCCGGACCGGTCGCGAGCCGGCACCGGGATATCGACGGGGCCCGTCGGACGAAACGTAGGAAGAGGCATCCCGAAGACCCGCTCCCCGGCCGGCGAACCGACGGCGGACCCGGGTCTCCGAGGCGCGCCGAGGTCCGGGCTACTTCGAACCGAGCGCGCTTGCCATGGTGAAGATCGGCAGCAGGAGGCCCAGCGCCAAGAAGCCGATGGCCGCGGCCACGAGGCACAAGATCGCCGGCTCGATGAGCCGCACCGCTTGGTCGACCTGGCGGTTCGTCCGGCGCTCCACGGTGTCGGCGATCTGGACGAGGACCTTGTCGAGGTTGTTGGATTCCTCGGCGACGGCGATCATCGCGAGGATCTGCTCCGGGATGAAATCGCTCTTGCTGAGCGGTTCGGACAACCGCTTGCCGTCGCGCACCGCTTCCGCGGATTCGGCCACGAGGTCCGCGAGGATGCTGGAGCCCGTGGCGTCCTTGCTGATCTTCAGCGCATGGAGCAGCGGCACTCCGTTGGCCAGCATGGTGCCGAGGATGCGGCAGAAGCGGGTGATCGCGAGCAACCGGAGCGCGGAGCCGACGACCGGGATCTTGAGCTGCCAGCGCTCCAGCTTCCGGCGGACGACGTCGTTCCGCAGGTTGAACCAGAGGAATCCGACGACGGCGCCGATCGCGGGGATGAGCAGGTACCAGTAGCTGCGCACGACGCGGCTGGCCATGAACATCACCTCGGACGGGAGCGGCTTCTTCACGTTCGCCAGCAGCGGCTCGAACTTCGGCACGAAGAACATCAGCGCCGCCAGCATCACCACCGTGCCGAGCCCGGCCAGCAGCGCCGGATAGATCAGCGCGCCCATGACCTTGCTCCGCAGTTCCTCGAACCGCTCGATGAACCCCGCCAGGCTGCGTAGCACCTCCTCCATGAACGCCGCCCGTTCACCGGCTTGGATCATCGCCGTGTGCAACGGCGGGAAGACCTCCGGGAACTGGCGCAGGGTCTCGGTCAGCGACTTGCCGTCCGCGACCGCCGCGCGGATCTCCTTGAGCAGCTCGCGGAGCCCGGGCGCCGGGGTGGAGCGGATCAACGAATCGAGCGTCCGCAGCAACGGCACGCCGGATCCCAAAAGGTCGGCCATCTGCCCGTAGAGCGTGCCGAGATCGGCGGAGCGCACCCGGCGTTTCTTCGGGGCGCCCTTCGCCGTGCCGCCCTTCCCTCGGACGGACACCGGGAACAACCGCTTCTCCTCGATCAACCGCATCGCGCCGGCCTCGCTCTCGGCCTCGACCGCGCCCGACACCTTCCCACCGGCCTCGGTCATCGCTATGTAGGTGAAATGGGGCATGGATTCGGGGCAATGGGCGGTGGAAAACTTCTTCGATGGGCGATCGCGTCGGTCCGTGTTTTGATTACTGGCCAACTGGCCAACTGGCCAACTGGCTAACTGGATAACCCGCCCGCCCGCTAGAGCGCCGTGCATTGGACGACTTCGTCGGGGGTGGTGAGACCTTGGCGGACCTTGATCCAGCCGTCCTCGCGCAACAGGCGCAGACCCGATGGCCGGGCGGCCGCCACGATCTTCGGCGACGGCGCGCGGTCGATGATCAGCTCCGCGATCACGTCGGTCATCACCATCAGCTCGTAGAGCCCGGAGCGACCGCGGAAGCCCGTGTTGCGGCAGTGCGGACATCCCTTGCCCCGCGCCAGCTTGGCGCCGGGCTCCAAGATGAGGTCGCGCGGCAGCGTCGCAGGGTCGGGCTCGTACTCTTCCTTGCACTTCGAGCAGATCCGGCGGACGAGCCGCTGCGCCATCGCGCCGATCATCGTGCTGCTCACAAGGAACGGTTCGACGCCCATCTCGATCAAGCGCATCGCAGCCGATGCCGAGTCGTTCGTGTGCAGCGTCGAGAGCACGAGATGGCCCGTCATCGCCGCCTGCGTCGCGGCGCGGGCGGTCTCGAGGTCGCGGATCTCGCCGATCATCACCACGTCCGGGTCGTGGCGGAGGATGGCGCGGAGGCCTTTCTCAAAGGTCATGCCCACCTGGTGGTTCACCGGGATCTGGTTCACGCCGTGGAGATGATATTCCACGGGGTCCTCGACCGTGAGCACCTTGATGGTGGAGCCGACGATCGCGTTGAGCGCGGCGTAGAGCGTGGTCGTCTTGCCCGAACCGGTCGGACCGGTGACGAGGAAGATGCCGTGCGGCCTGTCGATCAGGCCCTTGAACATGGCGTACGTCGTGTCGTCCATGCCCAGCTGCTGGAGCGTGAACAGCACGTTCGCCTTGTCCAGGAGACGCATGACGACGCCTTCGCCGAAAAGCATCGGGATGACGCTCACGCGGACGTCCACCTGCCGGCCGCCCACCTGGAACTTGATGCGACCGTCCTGCGGGATGCGGCGCTCGGCGATGTTGAGGTTCGCGAGGATCTTGATGCGGCTGATGATCGCGGCCTGGAACCGATGCATCTGGGGCGGCACGGAGGCTTCCTGCAGGACGCCGTCGATCCGGTAGCGGATGGAGATCTGGTGCTCGTACGGTTCGATGTGGATGTCCGAGGCCCGCTCGCTGACCGCCTCGATGATGATCTCGTTGACCAGCTTGATGACGCTCGCCTCCTGGGCCATCTCGAGCAGGTCTTCGCCGCCCTCGACCGACACGCCGCCGCCGGCGAGGTCGTCGGCCCCGACCATCTCGTCCAAGGTGTCGCCGCCGAGGCCGAAGTGGGTCTTGATCAGCTTCTCGATGTCGTCCCTCGGCGCGAGCACCGGCTGGATGTCGAGCCCGGTGCTGAGCCGCAGGTCGTCGAAGACGTAGAGGTCGAAGGCGTCGCTGGTGGCGACCTTGAGGATGCCGTTCTCGCGCGAGACAGGGAAGAGGCGCTTCCGGTAGACCACCTTCGATGGCAGCGCCCGCAGGACCTCCGGCGAGATGACCATGTCCGCGAGCTCGACGAGCGGCAGGTGGAGCTGGTCGGCCATCAGCACCAGCACCTGGCGCTCGGTGAGGAAGCCGAGCTGGATGACCGCGCGGTCCAGCCGCAGCCCCTCCGAACGCTGCAAGGCGACGGCGTCGCCGAGCTGCTCTTCGGTCAACAGACGGTTGACCAACAAAAGCTGGGTGAGGTTCATGGCTTTCGATGGATTGCGGTCGGGGGCGACGTTAGGGCAAGGCTCCGTCACGATGGAAGAGCGACGAGAGCCGGCCCGGACGCATTCGACGAAGCCCGGACGACTTCAGCGCCGGTGCCGCGGGCTTTCGGAGAGAGGGACGGAAGAATCGCCCACACCTGCCCGGCGAGGACGGCGCGGACCGCCGCGACCTGCGGTCCGTCCCCCCCCTGCCCTGCCGGAGCGGACACACACACCGGAAAAATCTCCAAGGGAAAGAGTTGAATCTTGCTGGCCCCGATGGCGTCCGCCTAGCGTCGAAGCCTAGAATTTGCACCACCTATGACAGTCCCGAAATTCGCCGCCCTGAACCGCCGCCGCCGACAGATGTCCGGCTTCACCTTGATCGAGATCCTTCTCGTCATCGTCATCATCCTGCTGCTCGCCGGCGCGCTCGTGGTGTTCGTCCTCCCGCAGCAGAAAGGCGCGGAGAAGAACACGACGCGGCTGATGCTCCAACAGGTCGGCAGCGCTCTCGACACCTACCGGCTCAACCTCGGCCACTATCCGAACGAGCAGGAAGGCGGCATCGACGCCTTGCTCAAGAAGCCGAGCTTCGAGAACGAGCGTCTCGGCGAGAAATGGCAAGGGCCCTACCTGAAACCCGGCACGACGCTCGACGATCCTTGGAACAACAAGATCCGCTACGAGCTCAACGACCGCGCGACCGAAGGCGAGAAGGCCGGTGCGCTGCCCTACAAGCTGTTCTCGGTCGGGCCGGACGGACAGCCCGACACCGACGACGACATCAAGCTCGCCTCGGAGAGCTCCGACCCCAACGGCGCCCCGAAGTGAGCGCAGCCGTGACCGCCAACGCTCCATCGCATGCGCATCCAACCCGGTCATCGGCGGCGGCTTGCCGGGCCGGGTTTCACCTTGGTCGAGCTCTTGCTCACGGTCTCGCTCCTCTTGCTGATGGTCGGAGCCGGGATCCTCAACTTCGGTCCGGCGCAGGGCGGCGCGCGGCTTGACGAAGGCGCGACCCAAGTGGAGTCGCTCTTCCGCTACGCCCGGGCCCAGGCCGCCAGCAGCGGGCGGACGGTGAAGATCATCTTCCCCGACGGAGAACCGGTCCCGGCCGGAACCAATTCGACGTCGACCGCCCCGGGCATCCAGGTCGCGTGGGAGACGGACCCGCTCGGCGCGCCGGGACAATTCGAGGCGCTGGCGGAAGCCAAACCCTACACCACGCATATCGACGAATTGGTCCGCGTACGGCCGTTCCGGGCACCGTTCTCCGCGATGTCGGCCTCCGCGGGTCCGTCAGCTTCGTCGTTGTCGCCGTCGCCGGCACCAACAGGATCGACCGCGGGGGGCGACGCGACTTCCACGCCGCAGGCGCTCACGATCCTGTTCTATCCGGATGGCTCCAGCGATTCCGCCGAGGTCGTCCTGGGTTCCTTGGATGACGGCGATGCCAAGCAACTGGCCATCAAACTTTCCGGCCTCACCGGGGTGTTGAGACGGCGCGCGATCGAGCTCGTCGCCGGAGAAGCCGCCCCGGCGGCGCCTTGGGACCCTCCGAGATGATGCCGGGATGCCCAGCGCGCCGGTCGGACCGACGCCATCGCGACTTCGCGCGGCGCGGAGCGGCGCTGCTCGAGGTCCTGATCGCGCTGGCTCTGTTCGTCGCGGCGGCGGCCGTCGTCACCGGTGCGTTGAACTCCTCGTTGGAGAGCCTCGAGCGCCAGAAGCTCGGAACCCACGCCGTCAACTTGGCGAGCAGCGTCATGGCCGAGATCCAGCTCGGGATCCGCGCGCCCGGCGGAGAAGGTCGGCGACCGTTCGATGCACCGTTCCAGGATTGGACCTGGGAGGCTTCGCTGCTGCCCGTCGAGAACGCCACCGGCACCACCGCTGGATCCATGCGCGTCGAAGTGGTGGTGCGGCACAAGACCGCTCCGGTGGTCCAACGATTGGCCCAGGTCATCCGCATCGGACGCAGCGCTGCGGCCGACGCGCTCACCGCCGTCCGGGAACCCTGACCGATGCGCCCCGGATCCTCCCACATCGCCCGCGGCGGCGGACATATCCGGCGGGATGCGCGCGGCAGCGCGTTCACGCTGGTCGAAGTGATCCTCGCCATCGCCATCGCGACCGGCCTGTTGGTCATCGCGTTGACCTTCTACCGGCAGGCGACCGACCTGCGCGGACAGATCCTCGAGGAATCGGAACGGATCTCCGTGGTGCGGCTCGTGGCGGACCGGCTCACGGCGGACCTTCGCCAAGCACAACCGGTGGCGGGCGATGCGGAGAGTTTCGTGGGCGGATCCGGCTCGGTCCGTTTCACGAGGGCCTCGCTGGCGGTGCCTTCGGGACACGGGCCCGACGGCTCGGTCTCCGTCGGCCCCGATGTCGTCCGGGTCTCGTACGACACGGTGACCGGCCCCGACGGCACGAACACCGTGGTCCTCGGGATCGACCGGACAGAATCGCCGTTGTCGGCGCGCCCTCGGGCCGGGATATCGGCGTCGGCGTCGGGGTCGGCCGCGCCGCTGGACGCTTCGATCCTGGCACCCGCTGCCACGAACCGTCCCGCCGAACTGCTCACCGACCAGGTCCGTTTCATCCGCTTCCGTTTCTGGGACGGCGGCGCGTGGCAAGAAAGTTGGACGAATCAAGTGCCGCCTCCCGGCGTCGAGGTCGTGCTCGGGACCGAGCCGCTGCCCGACGACGCGACACCGGAGACCTATCCGTACGAACAATTCCGCCGCGTCGTCGTCGTGCCGGCCGGATCCGCGCGGCGAAGCGACGACACGAACAGCCTCTCCGCCTTGGTGCCGACATTGTGAAACCGCACGTGGACATCCTCCGCCGACAGCGTCGCCCCGGCCCGCGCCGAGGCTTCGTGCTGCTCGCTGTGCTCGTGTTCGTCATGCTGTTGTCGATGGTGACGGTGAGCCTGTTGTTCCGTTCGCGCGCCGAGGAGACCGCGGCCAGCGCGAGCGCGGGCGCGGAGCAGGCGTGGGCCGCGGCGTTGAGCGGCGTCGAGGAGGCGCTGCGCGCCGCTTCGGCCGCCGTTCCCGGGAACGAGACGTGGGCCGATGATCCTGCGGCCTTCCGCGGACGGCTCGTCACGGAGGACGGCGCGGACCGCTGGTATTTCACGATCTTCTCGCCCGGCGACAGTTCCTCCCCGGTGGAGATCCGCCACGGCCTGACCGACGAGGCGCGCCGGATCGACCTGAACCACATCGGCGCCGCCGACCTGGCCAAGATCCCCCGGATGACGCCGGCGATGGCGCAGGCTTTGCGCCAAGCCGTGGGGACCGGTCCCGACGACGCCGACCCGGTCGATCCGGTCGATCCGCTCGCCACGACCCCCGACGACGCCGTCGGGCGCGCGGATCTGGGCGACGCCGACGTCGTCCCGGCGACGGTCCCGACCCTCGGCGTGCTCCCGGTCCGGACCGCGGGACCGCTGACGAGCCTGGACGACCTGCTCGGTGTGCCGGGTTTCAGCTGGTCGTTGCTCCACGGAGAGGACGCGAACCTCAACGGCCGCCTCGACCCGAACGAGAACGACGGCGACGAGCAGTTCCCGCCCGACAACAAGGACAACCGGCTCGACCACGGGATGGGACAGTATCTCACGGTCGGGTCGTACGAACGGAGCCGCACCCGGGCCGGCCGGCCCAAGATCGATCTGAACGACCCGTCCGCGCCGTTGCCCGAGGCCGGGTTGCCGGCCTCGTTCACCAATTATGTCGCGGCGCTGCGTGCCGCGAAGGTGAAGCTCCGGCATCCCTCCGAGGTCCTGGAAGCCTCGGTGCGGTCCAAGGACGAACAGGGCAAGGAAACGGAGATCGCCTCGGGCATCACGAAGGAAGAGCTGCCGCTGGTGCTCGACCTGTTCACGACCGATGCCAAGGACCGACGCGAAGGACTGGTGAACATCGGCACCGCCGACGCGCTGGTGCTCGCGACGTTGCCGGGCATCGATCCCGCGCTCGCTGAGACCATCGTCTCGACGCGCGGCGGGCTCGGGGCCGACCGGCGCGCGACCATCGCGTGGTTGTTCCAGGAGGGCATCGTCGACGCCGCCCGTTTCAAGGTGATCGCCCCGCAGATCACGACCGGCAGCCACCAGTTCAGCTTCCACGTCATCGGCTACGGAGTGCCGTCCGGCCGCTACCGGGTGCTCGACGCGACCATCGATGTCGCCGGCGAGGTGCCGCGCGTGACCCGGCTCCGCGACATCACCCGGCTCGGCCTGCCGTTCAAGCTGGTCGGAGATATCCTCGAAGAAGCCCGTTCCGGGGCTTCACTTTAGCCTCAGGATCGGCTGACACTTCCCAACCCTCGATGTCGAACCCCCTTCGCCAACTTGCTCCGGTCCTCCGGCTCCTCCGGCTCCGCCGCGAGCGCCGGCCTCGCCCGCCTTCCTCGGTCACCGCGCTCGACCTGGACGGCTCGACCTTGCGCGTCGTCCAAGCCGGACCACGCGGCAGCGTGCCGAAGGTCTTCGCCGAGACGCTGGAGCTAGCGCCAGACGCCGACCGCAACGATCCGGTCGTCATGGGCGCGGCCGTCGCCAAGGCGCTGGTGAAGCTGCGGCTCAAACCCGCCGGCGTCGTGATGGGCGTGCCGCGGGCCAAGGTCGTCCTGCGGACCCTCACCGTGCCCGTCATCGAGAAACTCCCGGAGCTCGCCTCCGTCGTGCATCTCCAGGTCGGCAAAGACCTGCCGTTCCGCATGGACGAGGCGGTCGTCGACTTCAAGGTGCGCGGCCAGGTGTTGGTCCCCGCGGAACGCACCGAAGCCGCCGCCGGCCCGGAGGTCGTCGGCGAAGCCGCCGGGATCGCCCCCCGGTTGGAAGTGCTGGTCGCCGCGGTGAAGCGCGAGGTCGTCGAGTTCTACCAACGCCTGGCCGAAGCCGCCGGCCTCCAGCTCGCAGGCCTGGGGCTGCTGCCCTATGCGAACGCCCGGTGCGTCGAGGAATGCCATGTCGCCGACGGCGATGCGGCGTTCGCGCTCGTCTCGCTCCGTCCGGACGAGGCCGGCATCGATATCATCGCGCAGCGCTCGCTGCTCTTCAGCCGCGGCGCGGTGATCCGGACCGCTGGCGAGACGCCGCCGTCCGGCGAGCCCGCGGCACCATCGGCCGAGGCGTTCGTGCGGTCGGTCGTGATCGAGGTCGTGCGCTCGCTGCACGGCTACAGCGGCCAGGAAGCCAGCCCCGCGGTGGCCAAGGTCGTGGTCACCGGCGCGACCGGGCACGAGGCGGATGTCGCGGCGGCGCTGGGCACGCGGTTGAGCTCGCCTTGCGAGCTGCTGGACCCGACGACGGCGCTGGCGTTGCCGCCCGGGTCCCGCGAGCACGCCGCCGGTTCCATCGGCGCGCTCGGACTGGCGTTCGGCCTCGCCGACGTGCGCGGACTGCCGTTCGACTTCCTCAAACCGAAACGTCCCGCGGTCCAGCGGGACCTCCGGAAGATCCGCATCCTCTCCGGGCTCGCGGCGTCGGCCGTCGTCCTCGCCGCCGTCTTCGGGCTGCGCGGCTATCTCGTCGGGAAACGCGAGGCGATCCTCGCCGCGGCCAGGGCCGAGCTGGCCGACGCCGAGAAGAAGCGCCCGGTCTACCGGAAGATGATCCAGCAGGCCGGCGTCGTGGACGACTGGATCAAGGCGGACCGCGATTGGCTGGTCCACTACGCCTATCTCACTTCGGTCCTCCCGCCGAGCGAGGAGGTCTATCTGACCTCGCTCGCGATCAGCGGCCAGGGATCCGTGCGCCTCGCCGTCCAGGCGCGGAGCGGCGAGACCTTGGCGCGCCTCGACAAGCGGCTGCGCGAGGCCGGCTACGACGTGAAACCGGTCGCCATCACGCCGGGACCGGACCGCTTCGGCTACGAGTTCCGTTCTACCGTCGAGCTGACCGTTCCCGACAAGCTCAAGATCGACCTGCACAAGGTGAGGCCCGCCGTCCGCCCGATCGACGATGTGTCGCTCGAGGCCTCGGCCTACAAGCGAGGTGGCGCATGAACGCGCGCGAGAAGATCATGGCCGCCGCCGTCGGGGGCGTCGCCGCCCTCGTGCTCGTCGTCGCGGGAGTGCGGTCCGTGCTGTTGGCGCCGTTGCGCGAGATCGACAAGACCACCGCGGTCGTGCGCGAGAAGATCGCGAAGATCCAGGCCGACCGCCGCGCGTATTTCGTCGCCGAGGACAAGCTCAAGACCGTCGCGATGCGGACCTTCGCGGACAGCGTCGATCCCGCGAGCGCCAAGTCCGGCGAGATCCTCACGCAGCAGATCCTCGCGACCGGGCTGGAGGAATCAGATTTCACCCGCTTGCCGATCCAGCCGCGGAAGCTCCGCGGCGCCTACGAGCTGGGCTGGAACGTCCAGGGCGACGGACCGCTCACCAACGTGGTGAACCTGTTGTTCCTCCTGAACGAATCCCCGTGGCTGCACCGCACGGAGAACCTCACCGTCGCGAACGGCGACGCGCCGGGCAGCGTGCGGGTCCGCTTCCGCTACCTCACCCTCGTGCTGGATCCGGCACCCGATGTCGTGCGGACCAACCTCGCACCGGCCCGCACGCTCGAGTCGCCCGAACGGCACCTGCTCAACAGCATCGTCTCGCGCGACATCCTACGGCCCTACATCAAGCGTCCGCCCGCGCCCGTCCTCCCCGGACAGCCGCCGCGGCCGGCGTCCAAGCCAGGGGTGCCCCCCGGCCCGGAGACCTTCCGCGTCGTCTCGTTGTCAGAGTGGCGCGGCCAACCGGAGGTCCACGTGCGCGACCTCTCGGCGGGGAAGACCGTCCGCTACCGGCCCGGTGACGAGCTCGCCGGCGGCACCATCGCGATGGTCGATTACCGGTCGCTGCCCATGCCCGGCAACTCGCTGCTCATGTCCTCCAGCCGGTTGATCCTCAAGGTCGGCGCCGACTACTACGCGGTCGAGCGCGGCCGCACCCTCGCCGAGAAACGCCGGCTGGACGCTTCCGAAATTCCTCCCGGACTGGCCCCAGCGGCCGCGAAACCCCTCTCTTCTTCCAAGCCATGAAACCTATCCGATCGGTCCTCTTCGGTGCTTGCCTGCTGGCCGGCCTCACGCTCGGGGCGCAGGACGCCGCCCGGCCGCCCGCGACCAACCCGCCCGCGCCTCCCCCGCCGTCGGCCGTGAAGCCCGAGTCGTCGAAGCCCGACGTCATCGTCAGCGCCAAGACCGCGCCGGCCCGCGACATCCGCTTCCAGTTCGACGGCATCCCGTACTCCGATGTCGTGGAACGGTTCGCGCAGATGGCCGGACGTCCGCTGCTCTCCGACACCAACGTCGTCGGCTCGCTCACCTACGACGACCCGAACGCCTACACCTACAACGAGGCGCTCGACACGTTGAACCTCATGCTCGCCATGAAGGGCGTGATGCTCCTCGAGGACGGCAACAACCTGCGGCTCGTCCCGTTCAAGCAGCTCCCTTCGATGCCCATCCGCATCATGCGCGGCACCGAGAACGCCGGCGACGTGCGACCGGGCGAGGTCGTCACCGTCGTGCTCGACGTCGCCAACCTGGAGGCCAAGGAGGTCGCCGATTCCGTCCTGCCGATGCTCTCGGGCGCCGGTTCCGTCGCACCGCTCTCGCGCGGTCGCGGCCTCGTCGTCACCGACCGCCTCTCGAACATCCAGCGCGTCCGCACGCTGCTCGCCACCATCGGCACCGGCCAGTCCGCCGACCGCCAGATGAAGACCTACACCTTGCAGCACGCCTCGGGCGCCATCGTCTCGGACCTGCTGAACCGCACCTTCGGCATCGCCACCGCGCCGAAGCGGACCTCCTTCAACCCGAACACCAAAGCCATGGAGGTCCTGCCGCCGGATCCCGCCGACTACGTGACCTCGGTGTACGACGAGGCCTCGCGGACGTTGCTGCTCTTCGGCCCCCAGGAACGCTTGGCGCTGGCCGAGGAGCTGGTGAACAAGTTCGAGCAGAAAGACGGCTCGGCCGGCGATGTCCGCATCTATTACCCGCAATCGATGAAGGCCGACGAGCTGGCGAACCTGATCCGCCAAGCCATCCCGGGCGTCGCCGCCGCCAACGAATCCGCTTCCGCCGCCGCCACCAAGGCCCGCGTCATCCCCGACCTCGCCCTCAACCGCGTCATCGTCGCCGCCCCGCTCCCCGGCCAGCTCGACCAGATCGAGCAGCTGGTGACCCGCGTGGACAAAGGCGTCCAGGGCGCCGTCGGCCAGAACGGCGAGAACCCGCTGGTGCCGACCCGCTCGCAGACGATCCAGCTCACGAAGATCTTCCGGCCGCGCGCGACCGGCGCGACCAACGTGGCCAGCATCGTCCGCCAGGCGTTGACCCGGCGGAACAGCTCCGGCCAGGTCGCCACCACCGCCAGCGTGAGCTTCGACGCCGGCAGCCAGAGCGTCGTGGTGACCGGTTCGCCGGCGGATCTCCAGACCGCGACCGACATCGTCTCGCAGATCGAGACCGGCACGTCTCAGCCGACGCCGTTGCAGACCCGCTTCATCGACGTCGGGTCGCCGGAGGAGGCCCAGCGCATCCAGCCGCTGGTCGACCAGCTCTACCGCAACCAGACGGCCGACGGCTCGGCCGGCACGGTCGCGCACGCCAAGATCCTCGCCGACACCGGGTCCGGCCGCCTCATCGTCACCGCGAGCCAGGACCACCTCGCCCGCATCGAGGCCCTCGTGAAGCAGCTCCGCGCCGACCGGCCGCAGGGTCTGTCGCGCCACCTCCGGGTGGTGGTCCTGAAGAACACGCGCACCGAGACCGCGTTGCCCGGCATCCAGAGCCTCGTCACCGAACGGATGGCCGACCGGAGGTTCTCCTCCCTGCCCAAGCCTTCGCTCGTCGCCGACGCACCGAACAACCGCATCCTCGTCACCGCGACCGACGAGCAGCTCAAGGAGATCGAGGATGCCGTCGCCGTGGTCGACATCGCCCCGGCGCAGGCCGAGCGCGAGCTCAGCGTCATCCCGCTCCAGGTGAAGACCGCGCCGGAGATCATCCCGCTGGTCACGCAGCTCGTCGGGCAGCTCTCCGCGCCCGGCCAGCTCGCGCCGACCCTGATGGCCGACCCGACCGGCAAGCAGATCATCGTGCTCGCCGTCGCCAAGGACCTGGAACGGGTGAGGACCCTGGTGAAACAGTTCGACGTCACGGCCGCGACCGCCGCGCCGCGACAGTTCCGCGGCGTCGAGGTCTTCGGCCGCACCGCCGCCGAGTTCACGCCGCTGGTCCAGCAGCTCTACCAGGAACAGATCCGCGGGCAGCCCGAGCCCGCCGGCGGCCCGGCGACCTTGATCGCCGAGACCAAGAACAACCGCATCATGGTCAGCGGCGGCGAGAAGGAGATCGCCCGCGTCGAGGCCATCATCCGCCAACTCGACCCCGTCACGGCCAAGGGGTCGAAGGAAGAGACCCGCGTCATCCGCCTCAAGACCGCTTCCGCCGCCGAGATCGCCGGCCTGGTCGAGAAGAGCCTCAACGCACAGACCCAGCAGGTCCGCGTGCTGCTCGACGCCCGCAGCAACAGCCTCGTGATCACCGGCGAACACGCCGCCGTCGAGGCCGCCTGGCAGATGGTCCAGCAGCTCGACACCCGCGGGGAATCCGGCCCGCGCGAGCTGCGCGTCATCGAGCTCAAGTCCGCCGATGCCGCGACCGTGGCGCCGATGGTCGGCAACCTGTTCGCCGAGCTGGTCAAGGACCAGCGAGGCGCCGATTACATCTCCGCGACCAAGGTCGTGGCCGACACCTTGGCCAACCGCCTCATCGTCACCGGCAGCCACGCCGAGATCGAGCAGGTCGTCGCCCTCGTCGACCGACTCGACAACGCCCCTCAACAGGCGCCCGGCGCCCGCGTCTTCAAGCTCAACCTGGCCGAGGCGACCATGATGGCGCCCATCGTCTCCAACGCGATGGTGCGCTTCGACGCGCGCGGCCAGGCGGTCAAGCGCGTCACCGTCGCGGCCGACGAGAAATCCAACTCGCTCATCGTCTCCGGCAGCCGGTCCGACCTGCAGGACGTCGAGTCCGTCATCGAGAAGCTCGACGGCGAATCCACCGGCAAGGAACGCGTGCTCCGCATCTTCGACGTGAAGGGCGATCCCGACGCGCTCGCGGCCACGGTGCAGAAGGTCTTCGCCGCGCAGAACCCCGGCCGGAACATCGGCGGCCTGCTCAGCATCACGCCCGAGCCCGCCGGCAAGCGCCTGCTCGTGCTCGCCCCGCCCGCCACGCTCGCCCAGGTCGCCACGATGGTCACCGCGCTCGACGCGAACCCCGACCAAGGCGTCCGCGAACTCCATCCGGTCGAGCTGAAGAACACGACCACGGCCGACCTGCTCCCGAAGGTCCGCCAGATCTACACCGAGCAGTCCCAGGGCAAGACCATCAAGCCCGCTTCCATCTACGGGGACGCCTCCGGCTCCCGCCTGCTGATCCATGGCACCGAGGAACAGGCGGCGTCCATCCGCCAGATCGTCTCGACGATGGAGAGCCAGGCACCGTTGGCGCGGGAGACCAGGACGTTCGACCTCGGCAAGCTCTCCGAGGCGCAGCGCGTGCTGCCGCTGCTCCAGCAGTTCTACAAGGACCAGGTCGCCAGCAGCCCGCAAACCGGCATCGCCGACGCCCAGATCGTCAGCGACGGCAAGACCGGACGCCTGCTCGTCAGCGCGCGCGCCGACCATCTGAAGCTGATCGAGGACCTCGTCTCCCGCCTCCAGGTCGGCGACGCCGGGGCTTCGGCGGCCCGCGAGACCCGGACCTTCGAGGTCGGCACCGCGGCCGATGTGGCGCGCCTCCAACCGCTCGTCGCGCAGCTCTACAAGGACCAGTGGAAGGACAAGCAGGACACCGATCCGGCCGACGCCCAGATCATCGCCGACGCCAAGACCGGCCGCCTCATCGTCACCGGCAAGCCCGAACATCTGAAGCAGATCGAGGCCATCCTCCAGCAGCTCGGCACCGGCAAGGCACGCATCGAGAACCGCCAGACCCGCATCATCGACCTCACCACCGCCAGCGCCGTCGAGCTCGCGACCACCGTCCGCACGCTCTACGCCGAGGAGGCCAAGGGCCGTCTCGGCGGCCAGACCGCCGACACGCTCATCACGCCGGACACGGGCGGCAACCGCCTCATCCTGGTCGGCGACACCAACGAACTGACCGCCATCGAGGAGATCGTCCGCAAGCTCGACAAAGGCAGCGCCCAGAGCGCTTCCGCCCGCGTCTTCAAGATCAAGTCCGCCGACCCGGACAAGGTCGCGGAGATCCTGACCACGTCGCTCGTCCGCTACGACGCCTACGGCCGGCCGCAGAAGCGCGCCACGGTCTCCGTCGACGCCAAGACCCGGACGCTGATCGTGACCGGCGACCCGAAGGAGCTCCAGGGCGTCTCGCTCATCATCGAGCAGCTCGACCAATCGCTCGGCGCCCAGCCCGAGCGGCGCACCAAGGTGATCACCCTCAAGCAGGGCAAAGCGGCCGCGCTCTCCTCCAAGGTCCGCCAGCTCTACGCCGACCGCATCAAGGGCCAGCCCGAGCTCGCCACCTCGGACATCCTCATCCTCGAAGAACCCGAGAGCAACCAGCTCATCCTCGCCGGCAACGAGGCGCAGCTGAGGGTCGTCGACCAGATCGTCGACGAGATCCAGTCCGCGCAGGTCACCCGTTCCGCCCGCGAGACCAAGCTGCTCGAGGTCGGCAGCGCGGACGAGCTGGCGCGCCTGCAACCGCTGGTGCAGCAGCTCTACCAGGGCCGGATGAAGGGCCGCGACGCCAGCGATCCCGCCGATGCGCAGATCATCACCGATGCCAAGAACGCGCGGTTCATCGTCACGGCGCGCACGAACCACATCGCCGAGATCGAGTCCATCATCGCGCAGCTGCGCAGCGGCGACGCGGCGTTCCAGCCCCGCGACACCCGCGTGATCGACCTCGCGACCGCCAACGCCGTGGAGCTCACCACGACGGTCCGCACCCTCTACACCGAGCAGGCCAAGAACCGCCCGGGCGCGCCCGCCGCCGACACCTTGATCACCGCCGACACCAGCGGGAACCGCATCATCGTCACCGGCGCCACCAACGAGCTCGCCGTGGTCGAGGACATCATCCGCAAGCTCGACAAGGTCGGTGCCCAGAGCGCCAGCACGCGCGTCTTCAAGCTCAAGTCGGCCGATGCCGACAAGGTCGTCGAGATCCTCGCCACCGCCCTCGTCCGCTACGACGCCTACGGCCGCCCCCAGAAACGCGTCAGCGTCGTCACCGATCCCAAGACCCGCACCATCATCGCCACCGGCGACCCGAAGGAGCTCCAGTCCGCCGCCGTCATCATCGAGCAGCTCGACTCGTCGCTCGGCACGCAGGCCGGTCGTTCGATGCGGGTGCTGACCGTGAAGAACCGCTCCGTCGGCGAGCTCGGTTCCAAGGTGCGGCAGGTCTACACCGACCGCAGCAAGAGCCAGACGGAACTCGGCGGCAGCGAGGCCCTCATCCTCGAGGATGCCGCGAGCAACCAGCTCATCGTCGCCGGCACCGAGCCCCAGCTGGTCGCCATCGAAGAGATCGCCGTGCTCCTCCAGGCCGGCGGCGGCGGCGAGAACGGCCGCGCGGTCCGCGTCGTCTCCCTCGAGCGCAGCACCGCCACGAGCCTGGTGGCGATGTTGTCCCAACTCTACTCCAAGCAGATCGCCAGCCCGGATCCCGCGGTCCGCCTGATGGTCAGCGTCGGCGGGAACGAGCGCACGCTCGTCGTCGACGCGCCCGCCGCCACCGCCGAGAAGGTCGAGCAGCTGGTGAAGTCGATGGACCAGACCGATCCCGCCGCCCAGAACGTCATCCAGACCGTCCGCCTCACCAAGAGCCGCGCCGAGGACCTCGCCGAGGCCGTCAACCGCACGCTCACCAACCGCATCGGTTCCGGTCCCGGCGCCGGCCGCCGCGTCGCCGTCACCGCCGTCCCGGGCGCCAACAGCCTCCTCATCAACGGCCCGACCAACGCGGTGCAGGACGTCCTCAAGATCGTCCACGAGCTCGACACCGACGGCAACGGCAACCCGGGCGACATCGAGGTCCGGATCTACAAGCTCGAGAACGGCGTCGCACGCGAGGTCTCGTCGGTCCTCCTGCAGCTGCTCCAGAACGTCACGCGCAACCTCCGCGGCGGATCCGCCGACGGCGAAGGACGTCGCGGCCCGGCCGTCAGCGTGTCGATCGACGAACGTTCCAACAGCCTCATCGTCTCCGCGACGCCCGCGCACTTCCGCGTGGTCGAGAAGATCCTGCCGACGCTCGACAAGGCGCCCGAGCGGTCCGACCGCGACGTGCAGTTCGTCTGGCTCAAGAAAGCGAAGGCGCTGGACGTCTCCTCCAAGCTCGGCGCGCTGTTCGAGGACCGCCCCCGCTCCGCCCGCCCGGTGATCGAGCCCGACCTCTCCGCCAACTCGCTCACCATCATCGCCAAGCACGGCGACATGCCGCAGATCCAGGACCTCGTCTCGCGGCTCGACGAGCAGGGCAAGGATTCGGCCGTGCAGGTGCGGCTCCGCCCGCTCGAGCGCGTCGCCGCCGACCAGATGGCGAAGATGCTCGAGACCATCTACCCGCAGGTCTCCGGCAAGACGCTCCGCGTCGCCGACAAGGTCCCGGCCGCTCCCCCGGAGAAGAAGGCCGACGACACCACGCCCGCGGCCGCGCCCGAGGTGGTCATCGCCGTGGACAAGGCGTCGAACGCGTTGATCCTCTCCGGCCCGGCCCAGGAGCTCGACAACGTCGAGCGCCTCGTCACCGACCTGTCGATCAACGCCCACGGCGACGAATCCGAGTTCCGGCTCTTCCCCATCAAGGACGCCGATCCCGTCATCGTGGCCCGCACGCTCACCGAGCTGCTCAAGCAGGAGCCGGTCGCGGTGCCTTCCGCGTCGGGCGTCCCGATGCTCGTCGCGCCCAAGCAGCGCATCACCGTGGTCGCCGAGCCGCGCACGCGTTCCGTCATCGTCCGCGGACGGCCGACCGACTTCGCGCTGATGGAGTCGCTCATCCGCCAACTCGACAACGCCGGGCAGGTCCCCCTGCTCGGTTTCCACATCGTGCCGCTGACCAACGCGCCTCCCGAGAAGGTCCTCCCGCTCGTGCAGCAGATGGTCGCGCAGCTCGCGGCGTCGCGGCCGGGAGAACCGGTGACCGTCGCGATGGACCAGCGCTCGCGCGGGCTCGTGGTGATTGGTCGCGACACCATGGCGGCCCAGGTCGAGAAGATGATCCGTTCGCTCGACCAGCCCACCGCCAACGTCGAGGCGGTGGTGCAGATCATCTCCCTGCGCAAGACCGCCGCCGCGCAGGTCGCGTCCGTCCTCCAAGGCATGCTCAAGCCCGGCGCCCAAGGCGAATCGACCTCCGAATCCCGCGAGCTCCAGGACCAGGTCCGCCGCCTCAAGATCCGCAACGACGCCGGCGACGAGGTGGTGCTCGACCTCTCCAAACCCGTCAAGATCGCCGCCGACCCCGCCGCCGGCGGCGGCAACCGGCTCGTCCTCACCTCGACGCCCGACAACCTCAAGGCCCTCGCCGCCCTGGTCGAGATGATGGATTCCGTGCCGGTGCTCGACGGCGTGAAGGTCCGCTTCGTGCCGCTCGAGCACGCCGACGCCGCGGCCGTCGCGCAGGCGTTGACCACCATCTTCACCCAGGGCCGCCAGCTCGCCGCCGGCCCCGCCGGCCCGAACGCCGTCCCGGCCGACCAGGGCAAGGCGCTCGTGAGCCCCCTCAACGTCGCCGTCGATGCCCGGAGCAACACGCTCATCCTGAGCGGCCAGCCCGAGAGCCTCGAGCTCGCCCAGAAGGTCGTCGCCGACATGGACCGCGAGCAGATGAAGTTCGTGACCGATGTGAAGCTCTTCCGCCTCAAGCACGCCTCGGCCACGCGCCTCGTGCCGCTGCTCCAGTCCGCCTTCGCCGAAGGCCCGTCGGTCCCCGGCACCGAGGGCTTGTCCACCCAGATCACCCGCCTCCGCACCCTCCAGGAAGGCCAGCGCGCCAAGCTCAACGACACGCCCAAGACCCGCGCGGCCCTGACCATCCAGGCGGACGACCAAGCCAACATCCTCGTCGTCGCCGCCCGCAGCGACAACATGCCGCTCATCGCCGACATCATCGAGCAGCTCGACATCCCGGCCGCCTCAGGCCTGGAGACCGTGCGCATCTATCCGCTCGTCCACGCCGATGCCGCCGCGGTCCAGAAGATCCTGACCGACCTCTACACCGGACCGCGCGCGACGCCGCTCCGCAACGAGGACCGCCCGGTCATCACCGTGGACGCCCGCACCGGTTCGCTGATCGTGGCCGGCAACGGCAAGGCGTTCGGCGTGATCGAGGGGCTGCTCAAGCAGCTCGACCAGAAGCTGCCCTTCGACCTCCGCGACATCGCGCTCATCCCGCTCGAGCACGCCGACGCCAACGTCGTCGCCCCGACGCTGCAGAAGCTGATGGACGCCCGCGTCACCCAGCGCGCCACCCTCAACCAGGGCCAGGCCGACGCGCTCAAGGTCGTGATCATGACCGACCAGCGCAGCAACGCGCTGCTCGTCGGCGGCGCACGCGAGGGTTTCGAGCTGGTGCAGAACCTCGCCAAGCAGCTCGACCAGGCCGCCCCCGCGCTGAGCGGGCGCGTGCGGTTGATCCCGATGCAGCACGCCGACGCGCGCGTCGTGGCCGGCACCATGTCCACGCTCTTCGAGCAGCGCTACGCGGCCATCCGAACCGCCGACCTCCAGCGCAGCAAGCCGATCATCCTCGCCGACCCGCGCAGCAACTCGCTCCTCGTCGCCGCCAGCCAGGACGACAACCGGACGCTCGACGAGCTGCTGAAGCGCCTCGACGCGAAGCAGGACAACCCGGCCCTCGCGCTCACCGTCGTGCCCCTGAAGCACAACGATTCCGCCCGCGTGGCCACCATGGTCGAGACCCTCTTCGCCGCGCGGATGCGCGCGCAGGTCCTGCCCGGCCAGACGCCGCTCCCGAGCGAGCAGATCAAGATCGAGCCGGACGCGCTGAACAACGCGCTGGTCGTCTCCTCCAGCAAGGAGAACCTGGAGCTGATCCAGTCCCTCGTCGCCAAGCTCGACCAGGAGCCGACCATCGCCGACGGCGTGTTCGAGACCTTCACGCTCGAGTTCGCCGACGCGCAGCGCGTGGCCACCATCCTGAAGTCGCTCGTCGACCAGGGCCTCTACCGTCCGGGCCGCACCGGCGGCGCCGCGACGAAGGGCAACAACGGACGCGACGTGCTCTCCATCAGCGTCGATCCGCGCAGCAACACGCTCATCGTCAGCGCCAGCCCGGAGAACCTCGTGATCGTCCGCGACGTCGTGAAGCGCATCGACACCAAGGACCTCGCGGCGACCGCGGACGTCCGGCTCTACGCGCTGAAGAACGCCCGCGCCAGCTCGCTGGCCACGACGCTCCAGCAGTTCTTCCAGGCCAAGCAGCGCGCCGATTCCATCGCGGTCAACGCCAACGAGCGCAGCGTCCCCGCGACCGTGCTCGCCGACGACCGCGTGAACACCCTCCTCGTCACCGGCGGCAAGGAGGCCTTCGACCTCGTGGACCGCATGCTGCCCGAGCTCGACGGCGAGAGCGTCTTCTCCCGGCTGAACTTCAAGGTCTTCCCCCTCAAGAAGGCCACGGCGATGAAGCTCCAGAGCACCTTGCGGCCCATCTTCGCCAACCGCCCGCCCAAGGTGAAGGGCGAGCCCGTCGACCCCGTCACCATCATCGCCGACCAATGGGTCAACGCGCTGCTGGTCGGCGCGACGGTGGACGACATGGGCACCGTCGGCGGGCTGATCGAGAAGCTCGACAGCGAACCGACCGAGACCGGCATCGCCATCCACGTCTTCCCGCTGGCCAAGGCCGACGCCCGCAAGGTCGCCACCACAGTGCAGGGCCTCTTCCGCGAGAACCTCCCCAACCAGGTCCTGCCCATCACCGTCTCGGCCGACGAGCGCATCAACGCCATCGTCGTCTCCTGCGGCGAGACCGACGCCAAGCGCATCGGCGAACTGGTCCACAAGCTCGACACCGACCAGGTCGCGAAGGTCAGCGAGATCAAGGTCTTCCCGCTCCGCTACGCCAAGGCCGAATCCCTCGCGTCCATACTCAACACCGCGCTGAACACCAAGGCGGCGCCGATCAACGACCCGAGCCCGAACGCGCAATCCGTGCTCCAGTTCATCACCCGCACCCAGGAAGGACAGGAGCTCGTCACCGCCGCGCTGAAGGAGTCCGTGCTCATCACGCCGGACCCGCGCATGAACTCGCTCATCGTCTCCGGCCCGGTCGATTACATGGGCCTGCTGGAGCAGATCGTGACCCGCCTCGACGCGAGCTCGCCGCAGATGGCCAAGATCAAGGTCTTCGCCCTCCGCAACGCCGATGCGCGCCAGATGGGCGAGCTGCTCACCCAGATGTTCCGCATGACGCAGAACGCCTCGCCCAGCGCCCAGCGCTCCGTGCAGTACACGCTGGTCCGCCCGGTCGTCGGCGACGGCGGGAACGGCGAGGAGGAATCCCTCGCCTCGGCGACGCTCGGGACCGCCGAGCAGTCGGCACTGACGGTCACCATCGACGCGCGCACCAACAGCCTGCTCATCGGCGGCACCGACCACTACGTCGCGCTGGTCTCGCAGCTGATCGAGTCGCTCGATTCCAGCACGGCGCTGGAGCGCAACTCCGAGGTGATCCGCCTCAAGAACTCGCAGGCCACCGAGGTCGCGGCCGCCATCCGCAGCTTCCTCGACCAAGAGCGGCAGAAGCTGATCCAAGCGCTCGGCGCCGACGCCGCGGCCGCCGTGCAACGCTCGATGGAGCAGGAGGTCGCCGTCGTCGCCGAGACCTCGAGCAACACGCTGCTGCTCTCCGCCAACCGCCGCTATTTCGAACAGGTCCGCCACATCATCGACGAGCTCGACATGCCGCAGCCCCAGGTGCTGATCCAGGTGCTGCTCGCCGAGGTCACCTTGGACAACGCCACCGACCTGGGCATGGAGTGGAACTACAAGGGAGCCAACGGCAACTCCAGCTACGCCATCGGCAGCGATCTCGGCGTCGCCGACCAGCTCAAGAACCTCGGCGGCTTCTCCACCGCGGTGACCGGCAGCGATTTCTCCTTCCTGCTCCGCGCGCTGAAGGAGCAGGGCCGCCTCGAGGTCCTCAGCCGTCCGCAGATCGTGACCGCGGACAACAAACCGGCCACCATCAACATCGGCCAGCGCGTGCCGTTGATCGACCAGAGCCGCCTCGACGCCCAGAACAACCTCACCACCTCGTTCCGCTACGAGGACGTCGGCGTGAACCTCACGGTGACGCCGAAGATCAGCCCCGACGGCTTCGTGAAGATGGAGATCGGCACGACCAACAGCGCCATCAGCAGCTCCAGCGTGCAGGTCAACAAGTCGTCCTCCGTGCCCATCATCAACCAGCGCAAGGCCAGCACGACGGTCAGCGCCCAGAGCGGCCAGACCATCATCATCGGCGGCCTCATCGCCACGACCGACGACAAGCGCGTCAAGAAGATGCCCATCATGGGCGACATCCCCTACCTCGGCGCGTTGTTCCGCACGACCTCCACCAAGCGCGAGCGCAAGGAGCTGTTGATCCTTCTCACGCCTCAGGTCCTGGTGAACAGCCAGTCCCCGGTGCCGTTGCGCGATCCGGACGACGTCCTGCGCCAGCAGCTGGACTCCTCCAGCTTCAAGCCGTTGATGAAGCAGGGAGAGATGCAGCGCCGGCTGCTCGACCCGTTGTACCCCACCAACCCGCCTCCGCGCCGGAACATCATCATCACGCCGTCGTCGCCCGCGGCCACACCGCCGCCGAGACCCGCGTCGTCGACCAAGGTCCTCTGAACCTGCCATGACCCACCCTTCCGGGACGGCGGCGTCCCTCGCCGCGCGCCTCGCCTGCATCCTGGCCCTGTGGATCCTCGGTGCCGGTTGCGGCGGAGCCGGGAAGGCCGCGCGCGGCGGCCGCGACGCCGTGTCGGACCTCCATCTGTTCGGCGTGCCCGTGGCGTTGAACCTCGACGGCGTGCCGGGCCCGGACGGCATCGGCGTCCGCATCTACGCCAGCGGCCCGGGCATCGCCCGCGGCATCGCCATCCGGCAAGGCTCCCTGGAGGTGGTGTTGTTCGAGGGCGTGGTCGACGCCGGCGCCATCGGCACGACGAAGCCGCTCAAGGTCTGGTCGTTCGACGCTCCGGCGCTGAAGCCGCTCGTGGCCGAGACGTCGCTCGGTCTGGGCTACCAGCTCGCGCTACGCTGGGGCGCGGAGCGTCCGACCGAGAAGGTGGTGACCGTGGCCGCGCGCTACCGGAGCCCCGCCGGGGCCGTGATCTACTCCACGAGCAACACCATCTCGGTGCAGATGAAGTGACCCCCCCTGCCCTGCCCCGCCGCGGTCACCGCCGCCGGTCACGCGAACTGAGATCACGCGGGCGGTCCATTGAAGAAGCCGGACCGCTCCGGCGACCGGGTACAGCGGCCCGGTGACGCCGAACTCACTGGCCGGCAGGAGGGCACCGGTTGGATCCAATCTTGCCACGGAAGGGCGGGTGCGTGGAGTGACAGAGGATCTCAGCGGGGCTCAAAAACTTGGGCCGGCACGCCGAAAAAGAAGTAAAGTTTACTTTACACATGACAAGGTTGCTTTACATTGACGCCGTGGAAAATTCAAACCTGCATAAACAGGACCCGGAGCAACTTGACTCCACCGCGGTCAAGCGGGCGCTGCGCTCGTTTGAGCTCAACATCTGGCTGGCGGTGACGACGGCGGTCTATGGTGCGACGCTGTTTGGGATCCGGCTGCATCCTGACTGGAGCCCGTGGTTGAAGATCACGCTGGCTCTGACGCCTATGTTGCCCGGGTTGTTCTACCTGCGGAACGGGCTGCAGCTGCTGCGGGGCATGGATGAGCTGCAGCGGCGGATCCAGCTCGAGGCCTGGTTGTTCGCCGCCCTCGGCACCGTGGTCGTCGGCACCATCATCAATGTGGTCAACGCGCATGGCCTCGGCGGGAATCGGCTGCCCCACGGCCTCGAAGTGGGCGGGACCTACCTGACGATGTTCATGCTGTGGTGTGTGGGCGTCACGATCGCGAACTGCCGCTACCGATGAAGAACCGGTTGAGGGAGTTGCGGGCGGAGCGGCAGTGGTCGCAAGGCGAGCTGGCCGAGAAGCTCGGGGTCTCGCGCCAGACGATCAACGCGATCGAGACCGAGAAATATGATCCGAGCCTTCCACTGGCTTTCAAGATCGGCCTCCTGTTCAAGCAGCCGATCGAGCGGATTTTCGCGCCCGAAGCGTGAGGACACGGGGCGGAGTCCCTTGCCTTCGGCCGCAGCAAATTGAGTCTCATCACTTCGACTCCTACCCATGATCCCCCCGACGCCGACACCGTGGTCCAGCCAGGCTCCGCGAACAATCCGATGGCAGGCTGCTCGACAAGTTGGCGTCATCCTTCGTAGGTCATTCCGAACACCGTGTCGGTCAGCCAACCACGGAACGAATCATTGTCTTGGAATTGCTTGAAGAGCTGGGCGTCGTCTTTGAAGAGCGCGGTGATGACCCGCTTGAGCGCCTTGTCGTGCTCGATCTTGGCGTTCTGTCGATCGGAGTTCCTCTTCGCGTTTTGGTACCTCTCGTCTGCCGCCACCTTTTGCGGAATCTCGCCGGTGATGCGCTGCTCCATTCGTTTCGCATCCGCGAAGAGCCCGCCGAACTGGTCGTTGAACTGTTTCACGATGTTGGATAGCCGATCCATTTCTGGCTCAGCTTTGCGTCCACCACCTGACGTTGGCACTGGCTCGATCTCGGCGTCTGCATCAGGCAGAGCGATGGCCATCGTGGCCTTTTTTTCGGCGCGGTAGCTGTCCATGTCGATGGCTTCGAGGATGCCTTTGGAGAGGTCTTCTTCGATGGGCGCAGGCAATTTTGAAGTGAGGAAGTTCAGGAAAATCGAGAGCTTCTCCCACTCCTGAACGCCATACGGGAGGATCGTGGCGAGGAAGTCGTAGGTGCGGGTGAAGGTCTTGGCTTTGCTTTTGAAATCCACCTGCTTGTCTTCGTCGAGATCGGTCACATAAACGGCCACGCAGGCGTCAAGAATCGGGTCGAGTTTATCGCGTTCGGCTCCGCCAAGATACAGTTCCACCAGCGCGTTGATCTGCTCGGGCGAATAAACCTGATATGCGTCCAGTTCGCCCTTGAGCGTGTGGAGCTTGTTGGGGTCGGTCTCTTTGCTGAGGATCGTGGTACGGTAGTAGGCGGCGAAGGATTCCTCGATGGTCTTGGTGTCGTTCTGGAAATCGAGGACGAAGACGTCGTGCTTCTTCGGGTGAGCCCGGTTCAGTCGGGAGAGCGTTTGCACGGCTTTGATGCCGCTGAGCGCCTTGTCCACATACATCGTGTGTAGCAGCGGCTCGTCGTAGCCTGTTTGGAATTTGTCGGCGCAGATGAGGAAACGATACGGGTCTTCCTGAATCCGATCCGCGATCTCGCCGCTGGGAAAGCCATTGAGCTTCGATTCGCTCACCTTTTCGCCCTTGTATTCCGGCTCACCGGAAAAGGCGACGATGGGGCGGTAGGGACTCTTGATTTCCGTGAGGTAGGCGTTGAAGGCGACGAAATATTCAATCGCCCGCTGGATGCCGCCGGTCACCACCATGGCCCGCGCCTGACCGCCGATCTTGTTCTGGCCGATCACCTGTTCGAGGAAGTGGTCCACCATGATCTCCGCTTTGTCACGGATGGCCTTGCTATGGCTCTCCACATAGACGCGTAGCTTTTTGCGGGCCTTCTTTACGTCATATTCGGGGTCGCCCTCCACGGTCTTGGCGAGACGGTAGTAGCTCGCGACGGGGGTATAGCTTTTCAGCACATCGAGGATGAATCCTTCCTGAATGGCCTGCTTCATCGTGTAGGGATGGAAGGGGCGGTGCTTCACCTCGCCGCCTTCGG
>CAIWVP010000163.1 GCA_903916195.1 uncultured Verrucomicrobiota bacterium
CGCGCCATCGACCTCGGCGACGCCGGGCGCGCTGCTCGCGCTGATGGTGCCGGACGCCGCGTAGGTGATGCCGCCGCCGGCGTTGGCGGTGGCCACACCGCCGCCGGCGAACCCGGTGGCGATGCTCTTGATGAGGGCCAAGATCTCAAATTGGATGATGGCCTCCGCGATCATCGCGAAGAGGTCGCTGAAGAACTTCTGCGCCTCGAAGTGTCCGCTGCGGAAGGCATCGACGATGGCGTGGGCGGCCGACCCGGCGAGGTTCTGCTCGATGCTCGCCGCGAGCTGGCGCACGCCCTCCTTCTCTTGCTCGATCTGCTGCAGCCGCTCCTGGTGTCCGATGGCCAGCTCGGTGCGGCGCTTGTTCTGGGCCTCTTGCAGGGCGTCGCCCAGCTCGGCCTCGGTGAGCAGCCCTTGGGCGGCCAGCTGGCGGTACTTCTCGGTGCGCTCCTGAAATTCGGTCTCGGCCTGGGCGATGCGGGTGGACGAGCTCTCGATCGCGGTGATCTTGAGGTCCTCCTCGAACTGGGCCATCTGCCGGTGGCCTTCGCGGCTCATCTCGACCTGCGCGGCCGTGGCCGCCTGCATCTCGTCGTTGAGCCTGGCGACGGCGTTGCGCTGTTGGTCGGCGTTGAGGACGTCGAAGTTGGCGGCGTCGAGCTGGGCTTTCTTCTCGGTGGTCACCTCGCCGAGGCGGGCGAGCGCGTTGATCTGTTCGGCCCGCTTCTGGAAGCTGAGCAAGGCTGCTGCATCCTCCTTTTCGTAGCCTTGCAGGGCGGCGACGCGCAGCTGCTCCTGGAGCTGCCCGAGGTCCTGCACGGCCTTGGTCACCGCGGGGTCGGGAGGGCGGGGTGCGGAGGTGTTGGCCCGCTTGCCCGAGGTGAATGTCTCGAAGGCATCGAGCCCGCGGTCGCGCGCGGCGGTATCGGCCACCGGCGCCGAGGGGTCGACCAAGCCGCCGCCGATGACCGTGCGGGCGATGCGCTCGGCCGCGGTGGGAGGACGACTCGCGGCGAAGGAGGCGTCGAGCAGCTCGCGTTGCTCGAGCGCGGCCTTGGCGGAGACGCGGCCGGCCTTCTGCGATTCCTCCAGGTCACGGAGCAGCGAGGCCCGGCGATTCTCGCGCGGGTCGCCATCGGTCGCGCGCTGCACGACGGACAGCAGCAGCGACAGCTCCTGGATCTTGCCGGTGGCGACGGGAGCGAGGGCACCGCCGATCTTCTCCTTCAGGTCGTCGAAGGCATTGGCGAGGGACTTGACCCGGCCCTGGAAGGTGCCGACCTCGCCGCGGGCCAGCCCGCCGAACTTGCCATCGAGCTGGGAGAGCACGCTGGCCAGCTTTTCGCCCTTGGTGGCGTTCTCATCGATCACGATGCCGAGGCGTGAGAACCCGAGGAACTCGCCGGCGACGGCGCGGCCGATCAGCTGGGCGGCCTCGGGCAGGTCCTTGCCGAGCCCCGTGGCGAGGTTGAGCACGGACTCGGTCAGCCGGGGCACGTCGTTGCGGGCGGCTCCGAAGGTGATGAGCATCCGCGACACGCCGAGGATGGCCTCGTCGCTGTGCGTCGTGACCGACTGCAGGGCGCTGGCGTTCTCGATCAGCGAGTCGGCGTAGGCCTGGGAGGATTGGCCGGTCGCGGTGAGGGTGTTGGCCAGCTTGTTCGCGGCGGCCTCGGACTCGGCGAAGGAGCGGAGGGATTCGCGGCCGAACTCCACGATCTTGTCGACGGCGAAGGCTGCGGAGAACGTCGGCAGCAGCTCGACCAGCGCGCCCTTGAGCGCACCGGCGGCGGATTGCACGTCCTTCAGCTCTTGGGCGGCCTGTGTGCCACCGGAGCCGGTCCGTGTGATCTCGATCTCGTATTTGACGTCACTCATCGGCCGCCTATTCCACGCCCATCATAGCCTTGGCCTGCTCCCAGCTCCGCGGTGTGCGGCTCTCGGGCGGTGCTTCATCCTCATCGGTACCAGCGGCGCTGGCCGGGTCATCGCCCTCGCGCAGCTCGCGCAATCGCCGGAGCCGGCGATCGTAGGCCTCTTGGAAGACATCGACCTCGCAACCGGCGGCGCGGGTCGCCTCCAGGAGCGTCAGGTCTCGCTCGAGGGATTGCTCTTCGCAGAGGCCGGCGACGAGCTGGAGCCGGCGCCAGTTCCATCCGGCAACGGCGTCTGGGGGCCATCCGGCGGCGACGCAGCGGCACTCGACGCGGAGCCAGTCGCTGACAATGCAGCCGCCAGGCCGAGGGCGACCTTCTCGCGGCTGGCGGCCACCACTTTTTTTGCGAGGTCGTTCCCGATGACGGCGGCCATCGCGAGGGCGAAGCAGCGGTTGAGCGACTCCGGGGCGAGCTTATCGAGCATCAGCTCGCTCTCGAACGGGCCAGCGGGGGAACTGCCACCGTCCGCAGCGCGGCCGGGGCCACCGCCGCTTCGGCTATCGGGCGGGATGAGGCAGTGGACGAGCAGGAACTCGAATCCGCCATCGAGCGCGATGCGTTCGCCGAGTTTCTGCCGCACGCGCCAGGTGGGCAGATGGATGCGGATGGTGGCCGGCGAGCCGTCGAGACGGAGCACGGGCTCGTCGTGGTAGCCTTGGTCGACGTCGGCGGCGGTGAGGAGGTCTTTGGGGGTGTCCATGGTCCCGGTTGGAAGTAGTGATCAGTGATCAGTGGTCAGTGATCAGAGGGCGGATTTCGCCGTCTGGCGCAGGGTCCGCGAGACGCGGTCGGGATGGTAGGAGCCGAAGGTGGTCAGCTCGGTCAGCCGATGCTCGCTTGCGGGGTGGACGAACTTCACCTCGATGAGGTCCGGAGCGATGGCGACGACGGTGCCGGTCTTGCCGACGCCGTTGATCTCGACCTCGTCGCCGATGGCAAGGGCTTTGCGGACGATCTCGCCGGTACCGGGTGCGGGAGCAGTGTTCTCTTTGGCCATAGGGATCAGAGGAAGTTGAGCTTGAGCTGGCTGCCCGCGGCGGCGGACAGGGACGTGCGGGACACGCCGAAGTTGACCGATTGGACGCGGGCGCCGGCGCGGTTGGAGTAGGCGACCTTGTCGGCGCGGCCGTAGCAGCGGATCTGGAGTTTGTTGCCCGTCTGCGTGCCCCAATCGAGCGACAGGAGGCGCACGGTGCCGGCGGACCAATCGGCCCACACCGGGTCGGTGGCCTCGTCCACGCTCTCGGGGTCGATGTTGCCGGTGATGTTCCGGTTGTTGATGAGGAAGCCCTTCAACGCATCGGGCGAGTTGAAGTCCGACCGCATCTCGACCGCGTTGCCCAAGTCGATGTCGGCCTTGGTGAAAGTGGCCGTGACGCCGCCCCAGGTGCCGGCGCTGGCGTTTTTCTTAAATAGGGGCGGATAGGTGTCGAGGAAGGTGGGGCTCGCCGGGAAGGTGGCGTCGGTGACGGCCACGTAGCGGCCCTGGAATTCCCAATCGATGAAGCCGTACTTGCCGGCCTCCAGGGTGATCTTGGCGTTGCCCTTGCAGCCGGTGAGCTTGTGCAGCTTCAGCGCGCTGTAGAAGTAGATGGTGACGCTGTCGCCGGTATCCACGGCGAAGGTGGGCGAATAGCTCACCAGACCGTCGCGCGACCCCGAGGTGGCCTCGGCGCTGTACGTCGGCGTCATGTCGCAGGCGCGGAGCAAGCAATCGACCTCGACCTTGTAGGTGGACGAGCCGGCAGAGATGTCGGGCGCGGTGCCATCGGTGCGGTTGCCGCGCAGCTCGGTGCGGAAGCGGATCTTGGCGCGGCGCTTGCCCTTCTCGCCGAAGAACTGGTCGAAGGTGCCGTCAAGGACGTCGCGCTCGTTGAGCTCGGCCTCGGCCTCGAACTGCACGTCGCCACCGACAGCGGCGATGACGTTGGCGCTCGACGTGGGCGTGGGGTCGGTGCCGTAGGCGCTCTCGATCTTGGCGAGCAGCAAGCCCTTCTTATACGGTTCGATCGGCATAGGTCAGTCTCTCGTGTTCCGACATCACGATGGTCGTGAAGTGCGGCGCACAAGGTGCGCCGCATCGGAGGAGACTGTCAGGCGGCCGGGGCCGCGCGGGGAGCGGGGGCGGGGAAAAGTGGGAGGGGGCGCGGGGAGAATGGGGGAATGGGGGCGAAGAGCGCTGGCCCGCTCGCCTACTTGCTGGCCGCCCTCAACCGTTCAACCGCGGCCTCAAAGTAGCGCGGGTCGCGCTCGATGCCGATGAACCGACGACCCAGCTGCAGGCAGGCTTCGCCGGTCGAGCCGCTGCCCATGAACGGATCGAGAGCAACACCCCCGACGGGCACCGAGTAGGCAACCAAGGGAAGGATCACCGCGAGAGGCTTCTGGGTTGGGTGGATTGCCCGCCTGTGGCAGTTCGCGGCCCGAATCACCGAGCGAGCCAGCCGCGTTCCGCCGTAGACGTAGCCGCTGCGTCGCGTGGTCTCGCCGAAGTGCGTCAGCTTCCCACCGCGCAGGATCCGGCCATTCTTGCCCGTCTCCACGACGGCGACCCGCGGCGCCGTCTTCGGCAAGGTCGCCCACTCTCCCTGGTACCACATCAGCGCTGCCTCATGCACCCGCCGGAACCGGTCCGTGTGGAACCCTGAGCCGTTCTGCTTTTCCCAGACCAGGTCTTGGCAGAATTTCCAACCGGCGAACTCGTGACCATGGGTGAGAAACATCCGCATCGAGCCGAACGTCCAAAGGGTCCGAGCGAGCGGATGCATCATCCCGGGCCAACCTGCCGGCCAACGATCCCATCCCAGCGAGGTGTCACCGTAGGGAGGGTCGGTGATGACGGCGTCCACGGTGCCCACCAACGGGAGCACGTCGCGAAAGTCCGCGTTGTACAGCGTGCAGGCGCCGATCTGGACCGGCAAAAGATGTGTCGCGCTTGCCGTCACGGGAATCAGTACCCGCTGGACGGGTCCGCCTTGGCTCGGCGGTAGGTCACCAGGTAGCGCAGCTCGTTGCCGCCGGCGTTCTCACGCTCAAGCGACGTGAAGGGCACGTCGCCCATGTAAAGCACCGACATGGCCAGGCCGCCGACGGTGAGGTCGGTCTCGATCTTCACCTGCACGGCCTGCTCCAGGTCGCGGAGGATGTCCTCGTTGGTCTGGTAGCAGTCGATGAGGATGGAGATGTGCAGCGGGAATTGAAGGGTGTAGCCGCGGAAATCCTCGGCGTCCTCCAGGTTCACCTCTTCGCCGGCCATGGCATGGATGTACGGGCACGGCGCGGCGGTCACTCCCTGGAAGCGCGACACCTTGAGGGTGCGGATCAGGTTCGCGGTCTTCAGCTCGCCGAGGGTGGTCTCGATGGTGGCAAGCAGGCGTTTCTTGATGGAGTCGGCCATAGGTCAGCTGGGTTTCTTCGGATCCATCTTGCGCAGCTCGGATTGGATGGCGGCGACGATCTGCGGCGAGGTGTCGCGGAGAGCGGGACGGAGGAACGGGCGGCCGGCGTACTCCACGCGGCGCTGGTGCGCCTTCACCTTGCCGGTGCCGAGGACCACGTTGCCGAGCTTGGCGGCGGTCGCGCCGTAGCCGCGACGGTAGCCGACCAGGCGTCCGCCTTTGTCGATGACGGCGCCGCGTCGGCCGGAGATGTCCACCGCCTTGCCGCCGCGAGTGGTGACGCTGGTCGTGCGGGTGTGCTCGCGCACGCTTACCACGCCGCGGAAACCGAACTCGTGATAGGCACCGTAGGGCACATTGGTGCCCACCCGGCCGACCACGCGATCGATGCCGACGTCCACCTGGTGCGAGAGGGATCCGCGGAGCCGACCGGTCACCACGCCCAGGCGGGACGGCCGAGGCCCGGTGAGGTAGGCGCGCTGGGCGCGGCTGATGGCCAATTGCAGGCCGCGGGCAAGGCCTTTGCCGGCGGCTTGCATCGCCGCGGAATCGAGAGCGCCCAGGCCTTGGATGGCCAGCGTGGTCCCTTGCTCTCGGACAGAGACGTTCACAGGGTGTAGCGGCGGTAACCGTCGAGGGTGACCTTCACGATGGGCAGCAGCTCCAGCTTGGGATGGAGCGTCACGCTGCCGCCCTCGGCGGCGATGCCGGTGTACCCGAGGCGCGAGCGGTTCTGATACCAGTAGGCGACCTGCTCGATGCAGGCCTGCTCGATGGCCTTGGGCAGCGCGGTCTGCCCTTCCTCGGGGTCGGTGCCGGGGAGCACGTAGCCGCCGGTGTAGGTCACGCGGCCCAGCTCGTCGCGGGTGCCGAGCTGCGCGGCCAGGGTGAGCACACAGCCCCGGCGCAGCAGGAAGTCGGGCAGCGGCGATTCGGTGACCCAGCCCTCGGCCTCGGTGGACTTGAGCGCGATGGCCGTGACGCTCTCGACCGGCGTGCGGGAGAGCGAGATCTCCCGCTCGTCGCCGCCGAATTCATCGGTGGCCGTGGTCGAGCGCTCGAAGCTGCGGTGGCAGTGCTTCTCGAAGAGGTCGCCGGCCCAGCCGATGAAGCTGAGGACCAACCCGTCGTCCACGGCATCGGTCAGGCCAAGGCGGGTTTTGACGGTGGGGAGGTTGGTGAGCATGTGGGGAAGTGATCAGTGATCAGTTTTCAGTGATCAGTACTCGTCGCGGGGGCCGCCCCAACCACGGCTCGCGCGGGTGGGGGTTGCCGATCGGGCAGCGAACCAGCGCGAGAGAAAGGACCGGCGCGGGCGCTTGGGCTGGCGCTTGGGCGGGGGCGGGGGCGTGTAGAAATCGGTGCGCATGGGATCAAGGGGCGATGGTGACGGAGACGCGCGGGGAATCGGTCAGGCCGCCGCTCACGTCGCTGGATTGGACGATCAGCGACGAGGTGGTGACCGCCGCGGCGGAGATGGTGAAGAAGAGCGGGGTCGCGGCCGTGAGGGTCTGGCAACTGCCGCTCACCTGGTAGTTGGTGTCGGATTGGGCCGTGGTGAAGTGGACCACGTAGCTGCCGCTGTCGCTCCAGGTGCGGGCGATGCCGTCGATGCCGGTGAGCTTGGCGCCGCTCGGAGCGATGCGCGGAGTGCTGCCGTTGCTCCAGCGCCGCGCGTAGCAGGTGCCGTCGGCGGTGGCCGCGACGAAGGTGGACGCGAGCCGGGCCGCGTTGGACGTGGAGATCTTGAAGTTATCGGCATCGACCACGGTCGCGAAGTAGACCGTGTCGGTCGCCACGCCGCTGCTGTTGGTCTGGAACCAGACGACGTCGCCGCTGGTCAACCCGTGGCTGGCGACATGGATGACGGTGCCGCCGTTGGTGAAGGCCAGGCTGCCGTTGAACCCGGTGTAATCGGCCGCGGTCGTCGAGCCGTTGAAGACGGCGGAGATGGACGAGGAGCTGCCGCCGCTGATGGCGTTGGTGGTGATCGCGGTCACGCGGCCGTAGGTGTCCACCGTGACGGTCACGCTGTAGCTGCCGTTGCCGTAACTGCCGGCCGTGACACCGCTGGTGGGAAGCTTACCGGCCGCCAGCGTGGTGATGGTGGGCTCCTTGCCGTCGAGCTGGGTCTGGATGGCGGAGGTGGTGCCGCCGACGTTGTTCAGCTCAGAGGTGGTGACCGAGGAGGCGCTGAGCACGCCGGACGAATTCCACGCGGCCACCTTCTGGGTCTGCGCGCTGGAGCTGATGGTCGTGTTGGTGATGACGCCGCCGGTGATGGTGGGCGTGGTGAGCACGCCATTGGTCCCGAGGACGACCACACCGCTGCCGGTCGGCGCTAGCGCGAGCGCCGCCGCGGCCCCCGAAGAGATGCCGAGGTCGGAGACCATCTGCGCAGGGTTCCGGTTCTTGATGACCTGATAGGACGCCGAAGGGTCTGATGTCCACACGGGGAAGTAGGTGCCCGCAGCACCCGCAGCCGGGGCGCGGATGGAGGTGTTGGCCCCGTTGACGATGAGATTCCCGACGGTCGTCAGGCCGGTGCCGTAGAGCACGGTATCGCCGACGGTGGCACCCGACCGGGCGATGGTGAGCACGGGGTTGTTGCCACCGAGCCCATCTTGGATCTTGAGCTGCAACGAGGCGCTTCCCGTCGAAACCATCTGCCAGGTGCGATTCGTGGCCGCGTCGCTGGTGGAGCTGAAATAGAGCGACGGTGCCGCCGCCGACAGCGTCGCGGCATCCATGGAAGGGGAGGCGATGGTCGGACTGACGGATCCCACCAAACCTCCGGAACCACTCATCGCAGTGCCGAGCGCGGTGGGCACGCCGGTGCCGAGCGCGGTGATCCCGGTGCCGCCGTTGGCCGCCGGGAGCGCGGTCCCGGAGTAGGAGATCGCAAGCGTGCCGGCACCGGTCACCGGCGATCCAGTGACGGTGAAGATCGACGGCGCGGTGAGGCCGACGCTGGTCACCGACCCCGTGCCGGCGCCGATATCGGACCGGACCTGGGCAGCGGTGCGGTTATACAACTGACGAGTCGTGCCCGATGGGTCGAGCAGCCAAACCGGGAAATATGCGCCAGCGGACGCGGTGGATGCGGCTCCAAGGCTAGACGCGGTGCCGTAAACAGTGAGATTTCCCACGATCTCAGTGCCCGCGCCATAGATGGTGCTCACACCGACGGTCGCACCCGAACGGCGCAGGACCAGGACGGGATTGTTCCCGCCGAGGCCGTCTTGGATGTAGAGGGTGTGGAGCGCGCTTCCGGATGACCATTTCCAGAGCCGGTTGGTCGCCGCGTCACTGGTGCTGCTGTAACTCAACGACGGGGTCCCAGCCGACAACGTCGCGGCATCCATGGAAGGGGAGGCGATGGTCGGACTGACGGCTCCCACAAAACCTCCGGAACCACTCATCGCAGTGCCGAGCGCGGTGGGCACGCCGGTGCCGAGCGCGGTGATCCCG
>CAIWVP010000164.1 GCA_903916195.1 uncultured Verrucomicrobiota bacterium
GCCGCCTCCGCAGCGGAGGCGGCCTCGACCCGGTCGCGCACTATGGGGCGGTGAGCAAGGCAAAAGGGAAAAGGTAAAAGGAAAAAGGACCGAGACACGCCGCGCGCCACGACTCCCCGCCTTTTTCCTTCATCCTTTTTCCTTTTGCCTTCGCCGGCTCCGCCGGCGGCCGCCGCCACCATGGACGCCGCCAGCACCAGTCAACGACCGGGAGCGGAGTGCGTAGCCTCCAAGCCGCGCCCGCCGCGGCACTCCCGGCCGTTACCGCACCCGATGGCATGACCGTCCCGCAAAAGAACATCCGCCTCGAGCAACAGGATGACGGCTACTGGATAGCCAAGTCCGACCTGCTGCCCGGTGTCCACGTCGCCGCGCGCGACAAGTGGGCGGTGCTCGTCCGCTTTCAGGCCGCCGCCAAGGCCCACCTCCGCGCCCTGCTCGACACCGGCCGCCCCATCCCCGAGGCCTTCCGTTCCAAGTTCGCGCTCACCGCCTGAGCACCAACTTGAAACCTTCAACCTGAACCCTGCAACCCGAACATGATCGCCGATGAACTCGAACGCGCTGCGACGGCCTACCTGGTCGCCCGGCTCGTCGCGTCCACGGCCGGAGCAGCTGCCGGCGGCGCCCTACCCGATGGCGGCCTGACCTCCGTCGACACCATCCCCGCAGCCCTCTCCAGCCCTATGCTGGATGGCGGCATCGGCGAGCTGAGCGACGAGAACGGCATCCCGCTGGCCGGCGGCAACATCTTCCGCATCTACCGCGGCCACGGCACCGAGGAGCGCCTGCTCCCCTGCGCCGTGGTCAGCGCCGAAGGCGGCGGCGATAGCGGCGACCTCATGGGCAACGAGATGGTGAAGTTGCAGGTGGACATCCTCCTACCCGCGAGCCCGGCCGATGCCGGCACCATCGCCGGCCTGGCTGCGTTGCTGGCAACCTGCCGCGCCGCCGTCACCGCCGCCGAGGCCGCGCAGGACATCCCCGCCAGCGGCACCGATTTCGCTTTGCTGCTCACCACCGCGGGCGATGCCATCGACATCGCCCTGGCCGCGGGCGACCTGCCAGCGGCCGCCGGCTCCGACACGCTGGTGGACATCCCCGCCGCCCTGCGCAGCGCCAGCGCCACCCTCATCGACGCCCTGCAGGCCGAGGACCTCCCCGCCCAGCTCAACGCCGTGCGCTTCGATGCCGACCGCCTGACCGTCATCGGCGTCTCGGGGCGTTCCTCCGACCATTCCGCCGAAGGCCGCGCTCGCGTCCACACCATCGGCATCAGCCTGTACTGCGCGGGCCTCGACGTTTCCTGACCGTTCCCAACCCGATAACACACCATGCCCACCGTCACACAAAAAGGCCTCGCCGTAGCGTGGGGCATCACTAGCACCGCCTACAACAACTGGTCCACTGGGTCTGCGGTGGCGCTCAGCGTCCACGCGACCGAGCAGAGCGTGACCAAGGACGCCAAGATGGGCGAAAGCGCCGACCCCATCACGGGCGCGACCCTCGGAATCGTCTTCTACGACTTCACCACGGAGATCCAGCTTCGGGTCTACCCCAAGAGCACGACGATTGCGGGGGCTCTCACCGCGGCCGCCACTTTGCCGGCCATCGGCGACAAGTTCATCATCACCGATGGCTCCGATGCCGTGGCCGCCGCCACCTTCATCGTGATGAAAGTGGGCCGCACCCGAAAGGTTTCCGACAAGACCGAGTTCGACATCACCCTCAAGGCCTGGGAGACCGACCTCTCCACGACCGCGAGCTAAGGCTGAGCAAAGGCAAAAGGACCAAGGAAAAAGGCAAAAGGACAGAGCCAAGCCACCCATCGGTCCTCTTCAACTTTTTCCTTTTTCCTTTCCACTTTTTCCTTACTCCGATGCTTTCCGACTTCCAGACGCGGTGCCACATCCCGCGGCCGTTCCGCGTGCTCGGGCAGGAGTTGCGCCCCTTCACGCTCGGCCACGCCTGCACGCTGGAAAGCCTCGGCCTGCGCTCGGTGGACGAAGCCGGGGCGCTCTTCATGGCCGTGCTCGTCTGCACGCTGCCGCCCGGTGACTTCCAGCGCCTGATGGGCACCCGCCGGCTCGCGCTGCGCGTGGGGCTGTGGACCACCTCCATCCGCGCGCAACTGGCTTGGACCCGCATCACCCGCGGTGCGCCCGCCGCCTTTGCCATCGTGGTCCGCGCGTTGGCGCTCTTCCGCCAATACTGCGAGCACCACTCCGCCTGCCCCGAGTTCCGCCAGCTGGCCGAGGAATCCCGCGGCGAGCGGTCCGCGCCCCGGGGCGCACCGTTCCTCGAGCACGTCCGCGTGGTGCTCCAGTCCAAGCTCGGCTACTCGCCGGCCGAAGCCATCGCCCTTCCCCTGGGCCGCGCGCTGTTCGACTACTTCACCTACTGGGAAGTCGAAGGACGCATCGAACTGCTCGACGACGAGGCCGAGAAGGAAGTCAACGCCCTGAGCGAACAAGCCGAAGCCCTCGACCACGAGCTGACCATCGCCAAGGCACACCTCATCCACGCCGAGTCGGTGTGGCTCGCCTCCCGGGACCGGGACGACGCCAAGAAGCTCGAGGAGGCCGGCGATGCCTACAAGGAACTGGTCGCCATCCGCGCGGCCGATGCCGCCAACACCGCGTTGGAAGCCCTGCATGACAAGCGCGCCGCCGCGGCTGCCGCGACCGAACCCCCACCCCAGGAGGTCGCCGCGTGAATCTCTTCGCCCGCCTCGGCCTCGATGGTTCCGGCTTCATCCGCGGGCTGGCCTCGGCCAAGAGCGCCGCCGGCAAGTTCTCGGGCGACCTCGTCGGTGGATGGAGCAAGGACATCGGCGGCAAGCTGCAGGGCGCCTTTGGCTTCGCGGCTGTCGTCGGCACCATCGGCGAGCTCGGCCGCCGGACCATCGCCTACGGCGACAACGTGGGCGACCTCTCCGACCAGCTGGGCATCGCCACCGAAGACGTGCAGCGCCTCACCATCGCCGGCGGCCGCAACGGCATCGAGTTCGAGACCATCGCCAAGGCGCTCTCGCACATCGGACAGGCCCGGCAGAAGGCCCTCGGCGGCGACAACAAGGAGCAGCAGCTCTTCGCCCGCTACGGCGTGGGCCTCGCCAAGCTGGCCGACGGCCAGATGACCAACCTCGACCTGCTCAAGCAGCTCTTCGACACCGCCAGCGCCGCCGGCATCGGAGCCCAAGAGCAGGCCGACCTCTTCGACTTGGCGGGCAAGAAGGGCGCCCGCCTCGCCTCCACGTTTGAGACGCTGAAAAACCTCGGCCCCGTCAAGCTGCTCGACGACCAGAACATCAAGGATCTCTCGGCCGCGCAGGATGCCATCACTGAACTCGGACGCCGCATGATGGTAGCCGCCGCGCCCGCCGCCGGCTTCTGGTCCCGGGTGCTCGGCCGCGCCGCTGGCCAACAAGACATCGGTCTTGAGAAAGTTCCCGTCCTCGGTGGCCTCTTCAGCGGCGCCCGAGCGGTCTACGGCGAGATGACGGACGACGGCAGCAACTCCCCCACCGCCGCCCTCACGCCCGAGGAGATCGCCACCGCCAAGAAGAAGCTGAAAGGCGGACCGCTCACCCCGGTCACCTCCGGAAAGCTTGCCAACGGCGGCAGCCAGATCGACACCGGCGACAGCTACTCGAAGATCGGCCTCTTCGTGGGCGGCGCCGGCAACCCCATGGTGGACATCTCCCGCCGCCACTTGAGCGTCGCCGAGCACACCCTCGCCGAGATCCGCCTCCTCCGCGCCGCCAACAGCCGCGTCCGCCCCTGACCCGCTGACCTTTTTCCTTTTTCCTTTCCACTTTTTCCTTCACCCGGATGCCCTCCTCCCCCCAACGCCGCGGCACCGCCACCAGCTTCGACCTGTTCCCCACCATCCACTGGGACCCGCGCGAAGGCCGACAGGTGGCGCACTCCAAGCGGGTGCCCAAGTCGGACTTGGCGACCTGGGAAAATGCCCTGCAATCCGCCGGGCTCGCCTACTCCGTGGACCCCGAGGGCACCAGCCCCGATGCCCTGCTGCACTGGGCCGCCCCCGTGGCCACGGTGGTGGACAACTGGTCCGTCCGGTTCAACGAGATCCAGCAGAGCCTCTGGCTCAACGACGAGGTCGCCGAGCAAATGGCCAAGCTCACCGACCCCGCCGGCAAAGCAAACTTCAAGGCCGACATCGAGGCCATCCTCCGCGGCGAGCGCACCTGGACCGACGACGCCGGCACCATCCACCCGCTCGACCTCGCCACCATCTACGCCACCGTCGAGGCCTTTGGCATCGAGACCGCCATCTTCGAGGACTTGGTCAAAGACCTCGCCGCCGGCGTCGAGGCCGAACTCATCAGCGTGCCCGTGCTGCAGCTGTCGCGGATTTTCCCGGCGTTCCTCCGGGGCATCACGCCCAGCCAACCGCTGCTGACCAACTCCATCCTCTACGGTCCGACCAC
>CAIWVP010000165.1 GCA_903916195.1 uncultured Verrucomicrobiota bacterium
TGAGGTCTTCGGACAGTTGTCGGAGGCGGCCCACGAAAAACAAAAAAACCCGAGACAACTCAGGTTGTCTCGGGTCTAGAGCGGAAACTCAGATCCGGGCGGGTATCATTCGGCGTTGCGCGCCGGAACAGCACCCTTGATCGGAGAAATGACCGGTCCGATGATAGCCGGTGCTTGGCCCGACACCGAAACGGCGAAGGCCGGCTTCACCACTCCAACGGGGATTTCACCGACCGAGGCGACGCCAGCGGGACTGAAGGTCAGCGCTTGCCCCTTGCAGACATTGAAGTTTGAACCACCGGAGACGACGTCGACACAGCCTTCCCAGACGTAGACATCACCGTTCGCCCGGATCGTGTAGACGGTGCCACGGATGGCAGCGGTGGTCTTCGGGGTGGTCACGAGGTAGGAAGACTGGGAAGAAGTCTTGTTGACCCGACCCTGAATCTCACCTTGGCTAAGGCCAAGCTTGGTGGTGATGACGGTCTCGACACCGGCATCATCGAAAGACAACTCATCGATCGCCAACATGCTGTTCTCCCGGACGTTCACGTCGGGGCCGTTGACACCGAGATAGAGCGACGTGCTCGACCCGGAACCAGTTTTGACCGTCGAACCCGGCTTCGCGACATCACCCACCTTGGCGGATTCATTGCCGATCCAGACCGAGTTTTTGACGGAACGAACCTGAGCGCTGCCCGTCTGTGGAGCGCCGAGCGCGACCGAGGACAAAAGCGCGGTCGAAGCGCAAAGTCCGACGACCCGGGAGAAGCTGCCAAACGTCTTCATGGTAAAGTCTTTTGAGATTAGAGATTTCTTACGTGCGGAGACTATTGGGCCGACAACAAAAGTCAACGGGTATTTCCCTTTAGGATCGCTAAGCGCAGCCCATTCTTCCAGGAACAGGAATCCTCGAACTGAAGGCCATGCCGCAATCAATCCGATAACGTTACAGCGTTCGGCATTTTGCAAAGGCAACCAAGCTCCGCACCCGGGCCTGGGACAAAGATGGCGCATGGCCGGCTAGGTCCGAGCATGACCGCAAGGCCAGCTGCATCGGAAACCTCGCCCCGAGCAGGATGCCGCACGCCTCCACCGCCAACTTGCCCGAGGAATGCAGCCGCACGGAGAGCCGGTGGGCCGCGAACGGCGCGAGCAACGACAGGGTCACCTGCCACGCGTCGTCGTCGAGCCGCCGCTGCAAACGGAACATGGCTCAGCCGGCCGCCAAGCCCACGGCAACGACCTTCACCCGCTCGGCCGCCGCCGCCTCGGGCAGCGAGAACGAACCGGCCGCGAGCGCGGTCGGCGCGAAACGTAGCAGGACCAGTCCGGTGGCAGCGTTCTCCAGGCGCTCGCCTTCCAACACGGTCATGAGGTGTTTCGCGCAGGTTCAGCCGCCGCGCGACCGGGCGACCGCCACGGCGTCCGGCGACGACACGATCACCTCGGGCGCGAAGGTCGCCGCCCAAGAGGGGGCGTCGGCATCAGCCAGTGGACGAACCCTGCGCCCCCGGTCGCGGTGAACACCACCAGGCCGACCGCCAGCAACAGGATCGGACGGAGATCCGCCTTGAACTCGCGCCACGGCGCGAACAACGCCTGTTCTTGGAGCAGCGGTGGCATCACCCGCAGGAAGCCCAGGTCCGGATCCAGTTGGACCACCGGGAACCCGGGGATCAAACTGACCAGCAGCCCGCCGATGACGAACATGACCGGCTCCGCAACCTGGAGCCGCTTCGCCAAGGGCGCGATCGCCACCGTCAGCGAGATCCGCAGCAGATATTTCTCGACCGGTCCCATCCGGCGCGGCGCGCACCCGAGGCCCGCGCGGGAAATCGAACCAAGGGAACGGGACGACACTTCCGGTTTGCCCCTCCCGTATCGCCAGCGTACAAACCCTACGCATCGCATCCCCATGACCTTCATACGCCCGACCTGCGCCGGTCCCAAGCATTGGATGGTCCTGTGGCTGTCGTTGTTGATCGCCCCGCCGGCACAAGCCAAGATCCAGTTCGACGTGTTCGCCGGCTACGGTGACGCCGGTGGCGGCCATGTCCGCGCCGGCGGCTGGTATCCGGTCGCCGTCGAGGTGCTGAACGACGGTCCGACCTTCGACGCGGTGATCGAGATCTCGGCGGGACAGTTCGGGAGCCAGGTCCAGCGCATCCCGGTCGAGCTGCCGACGAACACCCGCAAACGCATCGTCGTCCCGTTCTTCTGCACCTCCGCCGGCATCCTGGTCCTCGACGGCCGGCTCTACGATCGCGGCGGCAAGCTGCGCGACGAACGCACCGGGCTCCGCCTCGACGTCGTGCAATGGGAGACGACGCTGCTCGGCGCGCTGCCCGGCACCTTCGCCGGGATGCCCTCGTTCCCGGCCGACAAACAGGGCCGGCCGGAATGGCAACCGGTCGCGGCGCGGATGGAATCCGATTACCTGCCGGACAATCCCATCGCCTTGGAAGGGCTCAACGCCTTCTACCTCAACTCCGCGAAGGCGCTCGTGCTCAAGGAACCGCAGGTCGACGCCCTCGTCTCGTGGCTCCACGGCGGCGGGCACCTCATCGTCGCCATCGACCAGACGGCCGACGTCGAGGCGGCGCCATGGCTCAAGGACCTGTTGCCCGCCCGCGTCACGGGCGGCTCCAGCCGGACCATCGGCGGCCAACTTCACGCCTGGGTGACCACCGGCGACTTCCCGGTGCAGAACGGCTATGCGCCCCCGCTGCTCCGAGGAAAGGCGCAGGTCCGCGGCCCGCGGAAGAACGCCCAGAACGTCGCCGATCCCGGGAGTCCTTATTCGCAGCTCGCGGTGGACGCCGCCTTCAACGCGGCCGACCAGGCTCTGCTGGACCTCACCCCGAAGGACGGCCAGGTGGCGCTCCGGGCCGGCGCGATGCCGTTGGTCGTGACGGGGTCACGCGGCCGGGGACAGGTGACGCTGCTCGCGTTCAACCCGGAGCGCGAGCCGGTGAAGTCCTGGAAGCTCCGTCCGTGGCTGTGGGCGCGGATCTGCGACGTGCCCGGCACGTTCCTCCGGGGAAGCGATTTTTCCACCTACGGCGGCCGCAGCATGGACGGCGTGTTCGGATCGATGATCGAGACGCGCCAGGTCCGGAAGCTCCCGGTCGGTTTCCTCCTGCTGCTGCTTGTGGTGTACCTCGCGGTCATCGGCCCGATCGATCAGTGGTGGCTGAAGAAGATCGACCGGCCGATGCTGACGTGGATCACCTTCCCCGCCTACGTCGCGCTCTTCTCCCTGCTGATCTATTTCATCGGCTTCAAGCTCCGCGCCGGCCAGACGGAGTGGAACGAGCTGCACATCGTGGATGTCCTGCCCCAGGGCGACGGCACGCGCGCCGCGCTGCGCGGCCGGACCTTCGCGAGCATCTACTCGCCGCGGAACGACACCTACAAGATCGGCACCGACGTGGCCCACGCGACCTTCCGCGCGGAGTTCCAGGGCCTGTGGGGCAACGGTACGGGTGAAGGAAAGGTCGCCGTCACCGCGAAACCGGCGGGCTTCGATGCCGAGGTCTTCGTGCCGGTGTGGACGAGCCAGCTCAACGTCGCCGATTGGCAGGATTCGGGCGACGCGCCGCTGACGGCAGTCCAAGGCGGCGACACCCGCCACACGACGGTGACCGTGGCCAACCGCACCGCCTCGAAGATCAGCCAGGTCTGGGTCGTCCCGTCCGGCGGGCCGGTCCAGAAGTTCGCCGGCATCGATCCCGGCGCGTCCGTGGACCTTGAGATGGACGGCAAAGGCGCGACCTCTCTGGAACCGTATGTCGCCGAGCACAACGCGGAGTTCCAGAACGCCGTCGCGCGGCGCGGTGAGATGTTCGGCGGCAACGAGAAGACGCACATCGACGACTGGGCCGGCAGCGCGGTGGCGGCATCCTTCCCGTCGCTGCTCGCGCTCGACAACGGCGACGCCCGCGATTTCGTCTGGCCGGCCGGGCTCGACCTCGCGCCGCTCGCGCGCCGTGGCGACACCATCGTGCTCGCATGGATGTCCGACGCCTCGGTCGTGCCGCCCCTCAGCAGGTTCGCGCCGAAACGGAGCCAGAAAGGCACGCTTCTCCGCCTGGTCATCCCCGTGCACCACTGACCTGCCTCACCGCTCTTCCGGACCCCCGCACCTCGCCATCCCCCATGCCTCCCGAGCTCCCCGCCACCCCAAAACCTCCCGAGCTCCCCGCGGTCCGCACGACCGACCTCAGCCGCGTCTACGGCGACATGGCCGCGCTCAGCTCGTTGAACCTCACCGTCAACCGCGGCGACCTCTTCGGGTTCATCGGATCGAACGGCGCGGGCAAGACGACGACGCTGCGCATCCTCGCCACCTTCCTCACGCCGTCCAGCGGCCGCGCCGAGGTGCTCGGCCACGACGTGGTGCGCGACGCCGACCGGGTCCGCCACCTCATCGGCTACATGCCGGACTTCTTCGGCGTGTACAAGGACATGGAGGTGACCGAGTACCTCGATTTTTTCGGCGCCTGCTACAAGATCCCGTCCTCGCAGCGCGAGAAGACCGTGGCCGACGTGCTCGAGTTGGTCGGTCTGTCGGAGAAAAAGGGGGCGCTGATCGGTGCTCTCAGCCGGGGGATGCAGCAGCGGCTCGGCCTCGCCCGCGTGCTCATCCACGACCCGCAGCTGCTGTTGCTCGACGAACCCGCCTCCGGCCTCGATCCACGCGCGCGCATCGAGATGATGGCCGTTCTCCAGGAGCTCCAGCGGATGGGCAAGACCATCATCATCTCCTCGCACATCCTTTCGGAGCTCCAGTCGCTCTGCAACCGGTGCTGCATCATCGAGCGCGGCAAGCTGATCTACAGCGGCCCGATCAAAGGCGCCCAGATGCAGCTCGCGGACGTCCGGGCCTTCTGGGTCAAGGTGAACGGACCGCTCGCGGCCGCCCGGGACCTGCTCGCAGCCCGCCCGGAGACCGCGAGCGTCGAGAGCGGCGAGGACCGCCTGAAGGTGGTGCTCACTGATCCGGCCGGCGACCCGAGCTACATCCCGGAGACGCTGGTGAACGCCGGGGTCCGGGTGATGGAGTTCCGCGAGGACGAGATCGGCTTGGAAGAGGTCTTCCTCCGAGTCACCAAGGGCGAGACGCAATAATCCGGGGCGCGCGACCTCGGTGCCGCGGCGGTCCGGCCAGGTCCGGCGCCGACAGGATCCGCCGCCGTGGCCGACCAGTGGACGTGGGTGCCTTGTCCACATCGGCACCCTGCCCCACCCGGAAAAAATCTCCCCGCCCGGATCCGGTCCGCCAGGTCCCGGTTCTCAAGATCGTCCTGGTTCGCCACAGGCTGCATCCGCTGCGCCGTGGTCATCGGCATCGTCGCGCGTGGGTGGCAGGCGGCCCCCCTTGACCCACCCTACCCGCGAATCGTCACCGGATCACACGATCGATGAGGAGGGATCGCCGGATCAGAGCAGCACGCCGCAGACGCAAGCCGTCATGTAGCTGGCGAGCAGGCCGCCGACCATGGCCTTCATGCCGAGGGTGGCCAGGTCGCTGCGACGGGACGGCACCAGCGCGCCGATGCCGCCGATCTGGATGGCGACGCTGGCGAGGTTCGCGAACCCGCAGAGGGCGTAGGTGGTCAACACGTAGCTGCGCGGATCGAGCGAGGCCTTCTGCGAGGAGAGGCTGAGGTAGCCGATGAACTCGTTGAGCACGATGCGTTCGCCAAGGATCTGGCCGATGGCGACGCAGTCCTTGGGCGGGATGCCCATGGCCCAGGCGAACGGGGCGTTGGCATAACCGAGGACCGTCTGCAGCGGTTGCGGGTCGTGCCAACCGACATGAGCGAAGAGCCAACCGAGCATCCAGTTCGCTGCGGCGACGATGGAGGTGAAGGCGATGAGCATCGCGGCGACGTTGATGGCGAGCTTCATGCCGTCGCTCGCGCCGGTGCAGATGGCGTCGATCCCGTTGATGGTCTCGCGCTCGATCTTGGCGGTAGCGCCGGCGGCCGTCTCGCTCACCTCGGTCTCGGGCACCATGACCTTGGCGATGAGCAGCGCGGCGGGAGCGCTCATCACGCTGGCGGTGAGGAGGTGTCCGGCGGGGATCTTGAGCACGCCGGAATACACGGCCATCACGCCGCCAGCGATGGTGGCGAAGCCGCCCACCATCATGCAGTTCAGCTCGCTGCGGGTCATGCGGGCCAAGTAGGGCTTGATCACCAGCGGCGCCTCGGTCTGGCCCATGAAGATGTTGGCCGCGGCGCTCAAGGTCTCGCTGCCGCTGGTGCCCATGATGCGGCGCATCACCCACGCCATCGCGCGCACGACCACCTGGAGGATGTTGTAGTGGTAGAGCAGCGACGAGACCGAGCTGATGAGGATGACCGTGCCGGCGACGACGATCGCGAGCAACAGGGCGTTGCCCGGACCGAAGGCCTTCGAGAGCAGGTCCTCCTTCGCGAGCGGACCGAACACCAGCTGGTTCCCCTCGTTGGCGAAGCCGATGAGCAGGAAGATCCCGAGAGCGCTGGTAAGTTTGAGCGTCACGGGTGGACAGCGTAGGCCGCGGCTCCCGGGTTTGTCGAACGGCGATCGGACCGGATGCCCGATGCCCAGTGGCGGACACGGGATCGGGCACCGCCCTTGTTCTGTAGAAAAGACCGACCGGAGAGTGGATCTGGAAAACAGGAAAGCAGGAGAACCAGAGCTTCATCCGCTCCGTTCCTGCCTTTCAGAGCGTGTCCACGCGGCCCGGCA
>CAIWVP010000166.1 GCA_903916195.1 uncultured Verrucomicrobiota bacterium
CCACCAGCACCGCCACCACCGGCCCGGCGAACTGCCGCCGCAACGCGACGAACCGCCCGCGCAACAGCTCCGCCACGCTCAACGGCGTGGACAACAGCAGCTCCAGCGCGCCGTCGCGGCGGTCCTCCGCGAACTGCCGCGGCCCTTCGTTGGCGATCCAGACCTTCAGCACCAGATGGACGAGGATGGAGGTCGTGAGATAGGAGGCGCCGTTCCACCAATCGTTGCCCACCCAACGGGCCAGCGACAGGAAGACCACGGCCGTGCCGGCGAGGAAGACCCACACCAGCGCCGGCCGGAGCCAATGCCTCGCCGCCAGCCACGCCACCGGGCTCAGGTCGAGCAGCCGCGCGCGGTGACGGTCCTTCGCCGGGCGGTCCGGGAACCGCAGGCGCTCCAACGCCCGCCGCCAGCCGCGCTTCCCGCCGTCCGTGCCCGTGTCTTGCCAGGACCTCGGAAGCCTCCAGCTCGCCAAGGCCAGGAACAGCGCGGTGAGCACGGCGGTGAAGGTCACCGACCGCCAGAACCCGGCGGTGTTCGCTCGATGCTCGACGTCAAAGGCCCATCCATAGGCCGCGACCGGGGACATCCACATCACGGTGCGCTTGAGCAGTTCGTCCACCGGGCCCGACGGTTGGCGGGGCCCGACGAGCGCGTAGCGCGCGATCAAGCCGACGGCGGGCATGAGGAACAGCACCGCCAGCACGACCACGAAGGTCCCGAGCGCGGCGCGCCTGCCGTCCTTGCTGAAGACCGAGACGCACATGCCCGCGGCGAGGGACATCAGCAGCAGGTCCACCAGCACGAGCACCATGCGCCAATACTCGCCCGCGGTCACCCCGCCCAGGAGCAGCGCCATCGCCAGCACCGGCAGCGAGGCGAACAGGCTGTAGACCGCCCCGAGCGAGCTCGCGGCGAGCTTGCCCAGCGTCACGTCGATGCCGCGCAGGTCGGTGAGGAAGAGCAGGCCCAGCGTGCCTTCGCGCTTCTCCGAGCTCACGCTGTCCGCGCTGTGCGTCACTCCCGCGAACGCGGCAAATACGAACGACAAGAAGGACAACGTGCCGAAGAGCGGCTTGCCCAGCGCGCCGAGCCCCATCGTCCCTTGGAGCAGCAGGAACCACGAGCTGACCAGGATCGCCAGCAACGCCGCGCCGGCTCGGCTCCAATAGGTCCACGACCGGCGCGACGCCACGCGCAGTTCGCGTTCGACGACGGGGAGCAGGGTCATGTGTTGGACAGCGTCCGGACGAAGCGTCCGCGGTTCAAGGCCCAAGTCGGCGTCGGAGCCCGGCCGGCTCCTCGACCGGTTGCGGCGCCATCCGCGCGGCGTCGCACGGGTGCGATCGGAGTTGGCGGACACGGCGGCTGAGGTAGCGCAGACTGGCAGTCTGCTGTATCGCGGGTTGGCAACCCGCTGGGCGTCGATGTTTCCAGGGCCAAGCGATTGCTGCCGCCCTGGCCGGCTACCCGCCGGCGACACGACTGCCAGTCTTGCGCTCCGTGCGACCGCCACTTCTGATCGCACCCGCATCGCACCCGGTCACGGCTTCTTGGCCGGGCGCGGAGGTTCGCCGACGAGCGGCTGCGTGCTGCGCAGGTAGGCGAAGAGGTCGCGCGTCTGTGGCTCGGAGAAGCCGTCGAGCAATCCCTCGGGCATGAGCGAGAGCCCGGCGGCCTTGAGCTCCGCGAGGTCGGCCCGGGCCAGGTGGACGTTCTGGTTGTCCAAGCCGCGCAGCACGATCATCCGGTCGTCCTGCTCGGCCAAGAAGCCCGACAGAGAACGTCCGTCCTTGGTCTCGACCGAGTAGTTCTCGAAGCCTTCGCGGATCTCCGCGCTCGGGTTCACGATCGCCAGCAGCATCGACCCGATGTCGGCGCGGTCGTGGACCGTCAGGTCCGGCCCCACCTCCGCGCCTTGGCCGAAGAGCTTGTGGCAGCCGCCGCAGGTGGACTGGAACAGCGTGCGGCCTTGGTACGGGTCGCCGCTCCCGGTGCGGACCACCTCGGTCAGGCGGCGGATCTTCGCCTCCATCTCCGCCGTCGTCGGGCTACCGGTGTCCGGCCAAAGCTTCGCCAGCAACGCTTGGAGCCCGGGACCCCGGTGTTGTCGCAGCTTGCGGACGATGTTCGACGGGACGGCTCCGGCGGCGGCATTCGTGATGCCGGTCGCGTCGCCTCCGTCGAGCGCTTGGGCCCACTTCAGGGCCCAGGCCGGCCGGCTCGCGAGCAAGGCCTGCGCGGTCGCCAGCGATCCACCGCCGAGCGTTGCGTAACCGTCGAGCACGATGTCGGCGATGGTCGGGTCGTCGTACGTCTGGAAACTGGCGAGCACCGCTTGGCGCAGACCGTCGTCCTGCGCCGCTTCGCGATAGGCGCGGGCCAAGGCCGGCAACGCTCCCGGCACCTTCTGGTCGCTCATCACTCCGAGATAGGCCAGGCGATCGGCCCGCGGCGCCGCGCTGTCGGCCACGACCGTGATCGCTTTCCGCGCCGCACCGGCATCGCCGCTCCGCAGCGCCAAGGCCACCGATCCGACCCCGTGCCGCCCCATCGCTTGGACCAGGACGTCGGGCAGGCCCGCCAACGGGCGCCCCTTGTACGCGGCCTCGAACCCGGTCATCAGCCGCCGGCTGTGCGCGACCGACGGCGAGAGCGCGAAGAGCCGCGCGACGGCGAGCAAGTCGCGCTGCGAACCGGCCTGTGCGAACCGGCGCGCGAGACGCTCGATCAGATGCGCCTCGACCAACGGGCTCCGCCAAAATCCCGCGTCCGCGAAGAGCGCGAGCACCGCCTCGGGGTCCGATGCGCACTTCGCCTCGATCGCCCACCAGAGCAGCAGCGGGATGCGGTTGTCGTCCGCGTCCCCGGCCCGCATCGCCAAGGCCCGGACCA
>CAIWVP010000167.1 GCA_903916195.1 uncultured Verrucomicrobiota bacterium
AGCGAGCCGCGGCCACGGGCACATCCAGTTCAGCCTTCAGGTGCCTGGACCGCACACCATGACAGGCCGCACGGGCGCGCGATTCCGGACACCACATGCTCCGGCTTCGAGGGCAGTGTGCGACGCCCTACATGCCGATGGCAACTCGGCCCCACGGAGCACGACTCCGCGCCACGTCCCGCCGACGTGTCCGCCGCTTCCAACCGCATCCGGACAGGACCGGGCCGTGGACATCGCCTCCTCACGTCGGCTCCTGCGAGGACGAGCCTCCTCAGGCGTGCCGGAAGGGCTTCCGTCCGATCGCTTCCGGTAGGCCGACGGAGGATCCCGTCGCGCGGCCGAAGTTCACACTTTCACCCACTTCTTCGCCCGGCTGCTCTTCAGGATCGCCTCGCACAGCCGCACCTCGTGGTGGCCGTCCTCGGCGGTGGCGAAAAGCACCGGCGTGCCGCGCCCGCTCGCGATGTGCTCGTAGACGGCGCGGTACTGCATCTTGTGGCTGTCCGGGAAGCCTTCGGGATGGCCGCCCGGATAATCGGTGAAGCCGGCGACGTCCTCGCTGAACCCCGCGGTCGCGCGTTGCAGCACCTGGTTGGGCTCGTCGCGGCGCCCGAGGATGACCTCGTTCGGGTCCTGCAGGTTCCACCGCACGCTGCCCTTGGTGCCGTAGATGCCCACGGCGAGGTCGCACTTCCATCCGGCGGCCACCTGCGAGATCGAGGCGTTGGCGTGGACGCCTTCCGCGAAACCATGCGGCGCATCGCCGAAGTGCAGCAGCAGGCTCCCGAAATCCTCGGTGTCCACCGTGTACGGCACCATCGTCGCCGGATCGCCCTTCGCGAAGGTCTTCACCTCGCCCGTCGGACGGTACCGCGTCGTGTGGAAGGTCCCGAGGTGAGCGAACACGCTCTCCGTCTTGGCGCCGAGGATGAACGACACCGTGTCGATCCAATGGGTGCCGATGTCGCCGACCGCGCGGAGCTTGCCGCCCTCGCTGGCGAGCAGGCGCCAGTTGTAGTCGGTGTCCTTGAGCAGCCAGTCCTGGAAGAAGTGGCCTTGCACATGGATGATCCGCCCGAGATCGCCGCGCTGGACCAGCGCGCGCATCTGCAGCACCGCGGGGAAGAAGCGGCACATGTAGTTCACGGCGAAGACCGGGCCGCCCGGGCCCGCCTTGCGCACCGCCGCGACGACCTTGGCCGTCTCCTTCGCGGTCATGCCCAGCGGCTTCTCGCAGACCACGTGCTTGCCGGCCTTGAGCGCGTCGAGCGACTGCTCGACGTGGACCTTGTTGGGCGAGGTGATGTGGACGACGTCCACGTCCGGCGAGGCGATCATCGCGCGGTGGTCGTGATCGCCGTAGACCGCGGGGATCCCCCACCGGTCCGCCGTGGCGCGGGCCGACCGGGTGGAACCGCAGACGGCGGTGACCTGCACGCCGAGGCGCTTGAGCCCTTCGATGTGGACCGGGCCGATGAAACCGGTGCCGATGACCCCGGCACGGAGCGTGTGGAGAGGCTTGGACATGCCCGGAGTCTGGACATCGGAGACGTCCGGACGCAAAGGGAGACCCGTGCCGGGGCCTTACCGGGAAGCGCGCTGCGCGCCGATGGAAAGCTCCGCTCGGCGAGGGGCGGACCGGATCCGCGAAAACGTTTGTCGCGACCGTTGACAAAGGGTCGGGAGGTCACCATTTTCCGCCCCGCCAACCGCCCCGGTAGCTCAATGGCAGAGCAGTTGACTCTTAATCAATTTGTTGTCGGTTCAAGTCCGGCCCGGGGCACCAGTTTTCCAGGGGTTCTGCAGCGATGCAGGCCCCCTTTTTCGTGCCGATAGGCCATCCTGCGGGCCGCTTTGCCGCGAGGTCGCCACCTTCGGTTGGCTTTGTGCCAGGACCGGCCGGGCGTGACGCTTACGAACGGTTTTGCGTGAGGTGCGATGGTAAGCGCCGGGCACGGTGGCTGAAGCAGCGCAGGGTCGGACTCTGCCGTATCGCGGATCTGGAATCCGCAGGCGCTCCGACAGGTAAGCGGCTTGGCCTTGCCGACGCCCTGCCGAGTGCAAC
>CAIWVP010000168.1 GCA_903916195.1 uncultured Verrucomicrobiota bacterium
AGCTCTGTCAGGCGATGAAGATCGCTGCCTACGACACGGACCTCACGGATGACCGATGGACGCGGGTGGAACCGATGCTCCCACCGCCCCGGCCCTTGGGCCGGCCCCGCGCGGATCTGCGGCGCATCCTCAACGCGCTGCCGGGTCATCGAGCGCACCTTCGGCTGGCTCCTGCACCACCGACGCCTCGTCCGCGACCACGAGACCTCCAACGACAGCGCTGAAGCCTTCGTCCTCCTCGCCATGTCACGCATCCCGATCCGGGGATCGGCTTGATCGCCGGCTGTCCGGGGTTTTCAAACAGGCGCTTAGAGCCTGTCTGGCGCGGGCTTCCAGCCCATGGCACCGCCTGTCTTGCGTGGGGCTGGAAGCCCCGGAACAGACAGGCCAGAGGCACTATCCTACTTTTTAGGCAGGCTCTTAGATTTCGGCTAAAGAGTTTTCGGCCCACGCCGATGACTCTGTTGTCGCAAGACAACGGCGGCTGGCAGCCGGTAAGAGCCAGCGAGGAACTCGGTGAACGCCTTTGACAAGGTTCGCCATGCGACATGGATGTCGCACCCAAGAATGCTCCGCAAGGAGCGAAACTCACGGATAGAGTTATGGTCATCAACACCAACATCGCAGCCCAGAACGGAGCCCGTCTCCTCTCTGAATCCTCCAACAACCTCGGCAAGTCGCTCTCACGCTTGTCCTCGGGGTCCAGACTCAACTCGCCGGAAGACGATGCGGCGGGAATGGCGGCCTCCATGCGCTTCGATGCGCAGATCAACCGCACCGTCGCCGCCGCGGCCAACTTGGGCAACGCGATCTCCTTCAGCCAGACCCAGGATGGCGTCCTCGCCAAAGCCGGCAAGGCGCTCGACCGCATGGGCGAACTCGCCGTCCTCGCGCAGGACGCGACCAAGACCGACGCGGATCGGGTGCTGTATAACACGGAGTACACCAAGCTCGGCGCCTACGTCGCGGACCTGGCTACGAGGAAGTTCAACGGCGTGGATCTCTTCAGCGCCACCGCGTTGAGCGTCACCACCGACGGCGACACCGGCACGTTCTCGGCCGTTGGCGCGAATACGTTCATAGCCGCTGCCGCCGCGGCCACCACCTCGACGATTGCCACGGCAGCCTTGGCTGCCGCGTCGGTGGGGCTCGTCAAGACCGCAACCACCGCGATCGCCACCGACCGCTCAGTGGTCGCATCGAACGTCTCGGTGCTCAGGGCCTACAATGAGCAAAACGCCGTGCTGAAGGATAACCTCACCACTGCCAACAGCCGCATCAAGGATGTGGATGTGGCCGAGGAGAGCACGTCATTTGCCCGTTTCAACATCCTCGTCCAGGCAGGCACGGCGATGCTCGCTCAGGCGAATTCAGCTCCCCAATCGGTCCTTCGTCTCATCCAGTAAGGAGTGTCAGCGGCGCAAGCCAACCCGGACGGCCCAATCGCCGTCCGGGTTTCTTCGTGCCCGCACCCCGTGCCAACGGGGCCATTTTTTGACCGCATAAAAAGTGGATCCAGTCCTTGTTTCACCGGTCTCCGACCGCAATTTAAGCTCAAGTTTTTTTGGGATGTTCCGATAATGTAGATGTCGCAAGACAGGCGGCCGGCAGCCACAAAAAGCCGGTGGGGAACACGGTGAAGCCTCTGACAAATTCACCACGCGGCAAGGATGCCGCGTCAAACAAAAGTCCCCGCAAGGGGCAACTCAAGGAAAGAGTTAGTTATGGTCATCAACACAAACATATCGGCCCTGAATGGGGCACGCAATCTGTCGGAATCATCGTCCATGTTGACCAAGTCGCTCGCGCGCTTGTCCTCCGGTTCAAAAATCATCAACGGGGAAGACGATGCGGCGGGAATGGCGGTCTCCATGCGCTTCGACGCACAGATCAACCGCACGTCGGCGGCCAACGCCAACGTGGGCAACGCCATCTCGTTCAGCCAGACCCAGGATGGTTTCCTGAAGAAGGTCGGCAAAGCGCTGGACCGCATGAGCGAACTCGCCGTCCTCGCGCAGGACGTGACCAAGCTCGACGCGGATCGGGCTCTGTATAACACGGAGTACGGCAAGCTCGGGGCCTACGTCGCGGACCTGGCGACGAAGAAGTTCAACGGCGTGGATCTCTTCAGCGCCACCGCGTTGAGCGTCACCACCGACAGCGACGCCGGCACGTTCTCGGCCGTTGGCGCGAACACGTTCGTAGCCGCTGCCGCCACGGCCACCACCTCGGGGGTGGGCACGGCAGCCACGGCTCTCGCGTCGGTGGCGCTCGTCAAGACCGCCATCACCACGCTCGCCACCGACCGCTCCGTGGTCGGATCGAACGTCTCGGTGCTCAACTCCTACAGTGAGCAACTCGGGGTGCTGAAGGATAACCTCGTCGCTGCCAACAGCCGCATCAAGGATGTGGATGTGGCCGAGGAGAGCACGCAATTTGCCCGTTACAACATCCTCGTCCAGGCAGGCACGGCGATGTTGGCGCAGGCGAATTCGGGTCCCCAGTCCGCGCTCCGTCTCCTCCAGTAAGGAACGGCCGGAACGGCCCGACACCCCGGATGGCGCGCAAACGCCGTCCGGGGCTTTTCATTTCCCCTCCCAAATAGATGCTCAAGTTTTCCGGCGGACTGCCGATGAGCCTGTTCTATGGAACTAGGTGTGTCAGGACTGGCCTCAGGCTTTGACTGGCGCGCGTTGGTGGAACAGATCAGCGACGTCGAGCGCTCGCCGCAGCGCGGGTTGCTCACCGAGCAGAACACGCTGCAGCAGCGCAACAACGCCTACACCGGCATCAAGACGCAGCTCGCGGTGCTTCAAAGCCGCGTGGATGCGCTCAAGGAGCCGTCGCTCTTCGAGGCCCGCCTCTCGGCAGCGGGAGATGCCACCATCGCCTCCGCCTCGGCCAGTACCGGCGCAGCGCAGGGCAGCCATGCATTTGACTTCGTGCAACTGGCCAACGCCGCCCAGCGGCTGGGCAGCGCGAACGTCGGCGCGCCGTTGAGCGCCACGAACGATGTCTCGGCACTCACGTTGAGCAGCGCCGGATTCGCCGGCGCCGTGACCGCCGGCACGTTCACAGTGAACGGCCAGCAGATCACCATCGCCACCAGCGACACGCTGCAATCGGTCTTCGCCCAGATCAGCACGGCCACCGGTGGCGCGGTGGCGGCCACCTATTCTGCCGCGACGGACAAGATCTCCCTCAGCAGCGGCAGCGAGATCGTGCTCGGCAGCGCGACGGATACGAGCAACTTTCTCACGCTCGCCAAGCTGCACAACCACGGCGACGGCAGCATCACCAGCGCGGGCGCGCTGGGCGGCATCCGCAGCGAGGGCACGCTCGCGGGCGCGAACTTCGCGACGGCTGTCTCCGACGGTGGGAGTGGCGCGGGCGCCTTCAAGATCAACGGTGTCTCCATCGCGTTCAGCGCCACGGGCGACAGCGTCAAGAACGTGCTCGACCGCATCAACGACTCCACCGCCGGTGTCAACGCGAGCTATGATGCGGTCAACGACCGCTTCACGCTGACGAACAAGGCCACGGGCGACGTGGGCGTCGCACTAGAGGATGTCACGGGGAATTTCCTCGCGGCAACGGGCTTGAGCGGCGGCACGCTGGCGCGCGGGAAGGATCTGATCTACACGGTCGACGGCGGCGGGCAGCTGACCAGCCAGTCCAACACGATCACCGAGGCCAGTTCAGGTCTGACGGGCCTGTCCGTCACGGCCTTGAAGGTGGGGGCAACGACCGTCGACGTGTCGAGCGACACATCGAAGATCAAGACAGCCATCACCAGTTTCTTGTCGGACTACAACAAGATGCAGAGCCTGATCGACACGCAGACCGCCAGCTCGACGGATACGAAGGGCAAGGTCACCGCCGGCGTCTTGGCTGCGGAGAGCGACGTGAGCGACCTCGCGTCCCGCCTGCGCGCGACTGCGAATGCCTCGGTCAGCGGCCTGACCGGCACGCTCAAGAGCCTGAACGACCTTGGCATCGTCTCCAACGGCGACGACAACTCGCTCAAGCTGGAGGACGAGGACCGGCTGGCCGCCGCGCTGTCGGGCAACCTGAGCAGCGTGAAGGCGATCTTCGCCGACGGCACGAACGGGCTGGCCGTGAAGCTGGGCGCCTATCTCGAACGGACCGTGGGTGACGACGGCACGCTGCCAGCGCGACAAACCAACTTGACGAAGCAGGCCGCCGCGATCGACACGCAGGTCAGCGACATGGAGCGCGTCGTGCAGGCGAACCGCCAGCGGTTGCTCGACAGCTTCGTCGCGATGGAGACCGCGCAGGCGAACATCAGCAATCAGTTGAAGTATCTTCAAAAGACCTTCCAATGAGCGCCGGTAGATCCATCACATCGGGCCGGGCACGCGTTCATTCTGCGGACTCCTGCCGATGAAAGCTCCATGAGAGGTCCAGCCAACAAAGCTCCCGCGCCCTCGCAGGTGCGGGTCACGCTCGACGGCCAGCCGGTCGAGATGTCCCAGCAGATCCGGGCTTCGTTGCCCGCCATCCGCGCGCATCTCGAAGCGCTGGTGCTGTGCCAGCGGCGCATCCTGCACGTGCTGGTGGTGGACGGCGTGACCGTGGACCTGCAAAGGCCCGCGTGGTCGTTTGACACCTTTCACCATGTGGTGGCCGCCACCATCAGCTTCGACGACCTGGCCTTCCAGCTCTTGCTCCTGGCGCGCCAACAGGTGGCGTAACTGCGCGCGCGCGCCGAGGCCGCGGTGCTGCTCGTGCTCATCCACGAGTGGCCGGGCGTGCAACGCATCTGGTGGGATCTGCTGCCCGATCTGAAGGAACCGCTGGTGACGCTGAGTTTCCTGCCTGACCTGGGTCGGCCCACTGCGGGGCCGCTCGACGCGCCTGCGGCGACGTGTGCGGGCCAAGCGCAGGAGCTGGGCCGCATCCAGCAGGAAATGGAGGGCCACTGCGCCTTTCAAGACACGCTGGCGTTATCGGATACACTGGAACATCGCCTGCTCCCGTGGCTGACGCAGCTCCTCGACACGCTGGCACAACTGCATGAAGTCCCCCAAGCCTGAATCCCTTTTTGCCCGGCTGTTCCTGCTCACGCTTGGCGTGATCGCGCTGGCCGGCTGCGAGGCGTTGCCGATGCGGGAGCTGATCACCGGCCCGTCCTACCAGCCGCATAATGTTCATCGCTCCGAGCCGTACCTCCCCATCCGGGTCCGCCGCGTGGCCGTGCTGCCACTGACCGCCGATGAACAACAGGCCGACACCGACGCTGGCCAGACGGCGTTGCAACCGGTGCTCCGCGACGAGCTGGGCCGGACCGGGAAGTTCGAGCTGGTCTTCATCACGCGTGAGCAGTTGCGCCAGTGGACCGGACAGCCCAACTGGTCCGCCAGCGACAAGCTGCCCCCGGATTTTTTCAAGACGCTGCGTGCAGAGTTCGGCTGCGATGCCGTGCTGTTCTGCCAGCTGACGCGCTACCAAGCCTATCCGCCGCTGGCGGTGGGCTGGCACCTGAAGCTGGTGGACGCCCAGAAGCCGCACACTTTGTGGGCGGTGGACGAAATCTTCGACGCGGGCGACCCGAAGGTCGTGGCCGGCGCGCGTCGGTTCCAGCAGCGTCAACCGTCGGCATCCCCCGTGTTGGCGGACTCCCGGAGCATCTTGAGTTCCCCTCGCCAGTTCGGCCACTATACCGCGAGCGCGGTGCTCGCCACCCTGCCGGAGCGATGATTTCCCTCAAGTATCCCCTGCTCCTGTCGATAAGCAGCCATGGGCCTTTGCGGGCCACAGAAGTTTTGCCTGCCACAACCAAAAGGTAAGCAGTTATGGACATCAAACCAACTTACAATCCGGGCGCGGTGACACGGTTGGCCAGCGGGCTGGCCCGCCCGCCCGAAACCAAGGCTGCCGGTGACACGATAGCGTTCAACAGCGCCGAGGCTCTCAACAAGGCGCTCAATGACACGCACGATGTCCGACCCGATGTGGTCGCCCGCGCCCGCGCGGTGGTGGCCGGCAACAGCTACCCGCCGCAAGAGACCATCCAGCGCATCGCCGCCTTGCTCGCGAGCCACCTCGACGGAGAATAGCCGCCACGCGCCATGCACTCACCCAATCCCTGGCAGTCCTACCGGCAAGTGGCCACGCAGACGGCGCCGCCCGGCCAACTGGTGCTGATGCTCTACGAAGGAGCCATCCGTTTCCTGGAACGCGCGTTGAGCGGCTTCGCGTACGATGATCCGGCGGAGTTCAATCTCACCATCAACAACAACGTACAGCGCGCCCAGGACATCATCCGCGAGCTGGACGCCTCCCTGAACATGGCGGTCGGCGGGCCGTTCGCGGACAACATGCGGCGGCTCTACGACTACCTGGACCGCCGGCTGATGGAGAGCAATCTCAAGAAGCAGGACGGCGGCATCCGCGAAGTCATCAAGCACCTCGCGGTGTTGCGCGACGCTTGGTGCGGGCTGCTTCAGGGCCAGGGGAGCGTGCCGGCGCAGGTCCTGAAGGAGCAGTTGGCCGCGTGAGACCGGTAGCTTATGGATGCCAAGCAGGAGCTGCTCGAGGTCTATGACTTCTGGCTCGCGTCCAGCGAGCGCGAGGGCGAAGCCATCCGCGCGGGCGACTGGCCGGTCGTGGCGCGATGCCAGGAGGTCAAACGCCAGCTCCAACCCAAGATCATCCGGCACACCAAGACGGCGCAACAGGAGTGGACCCAGGCGGGCCGCGACTGGGCGGAGGTGCAACGGGACGTGCGCGCGGTCGTGGCGCTGCTGATGGATCTCGAAGCCCGCAACGGCGAACTCCTCGCGTGCCAACGCCGTGGGGCTGAAACCAAGATGGCGGGGCTGGAGGGGGCGCACCGGACGCTCCAGCGGGTGCATCGCTCCTACGCGCCGGCGCAGCCTGCGGCGTGGCACAGCTATTCGTGAATCCATCACTGGAACCAAAGGAACCCTGCTGGGACTGCGGATCTGATCCGCACCGGGCTTGAGCACGGTGTCACTGCGGCGCGACGCGTGGAGCCGTTTCAAAGGCTTGGCTCGTGGGTGGCCCTCGGACGAAAACCGTTGAGACAGTTTTCGGCTGCTTCGCCGCCCAGCACCCGGCCGGGTGCTGATGGGAGAGGTTTTCTGGGTGGCGAGGACACAGTCCCGCGCTCCGGCCCGCCGGCGGCCCCACTTGGGAGTTGTCCGGGTGGGACGCGCGGTTATACTTGATAGCTCCTGCGTGCCACCAAGCCCACGCCGCTCAATCGCCCCAACCAAACTGCGACGTCTCCCTGACTGGATGAAGCCGGCCACTGCCAGCCCGCCGTTCCTCGCGCCGGACGCCCCACCCCGGGTGCGGCTGGTGGAACCGCCCAAGTTGCCCGCCGAGTGGCTGGCCAGCGGGCAGGCGATCTTATCGGACGTGAGTGGAGCCGGGACGTTGGTGGAGATGGACGAGCCGTTGGAGCGGTGGTTCGGCCTGCCGCGGGCGCGGTGGGTGGGGCAGAGCTTTTGGTCGTTGCTGGCGAAGCGCCAACCGACCTGGCAACCGACGGTCGCCGGATTGTTGCAGGCTGACGGGGCCTTTGGTTCGGTGGAACTCAGCACGACCGATGACCACGATCCGCAGTGGTTCTCCTTGGAACTGGCGCGGCACGGGGGCGGCGGGTTCGTCCGCCTCCTTTCCGTCCTGCCACCGCTCGTGGAGTTGGAGGCGGCGGCGTGGGACGAGCATCTCCGCCGCGACGCCGCGCGCCGGCAAATGTATGTGCGGCTTCTGCGCGCCGAGGCGCAACTGGACAACCTGGTGCGCCGTTGGCCGGGAGTGATCTTCAGCCAGCGCCCGGACCTGAGCTTCTCCTTCGCCAGCCGGCGTATCGAGGAACTGACCGGCGTGACCGTGGAGGAGTGGCGGCGGTCGTCGCAGCACTTTTGGCAGGTCGTGCATGAGGCCGACATGGAGGACTTGCAGCAGCAGCTCCGGCACACGGCCCAGACCGGCTCGGCCACCACGAGCACCTACCGCATCCGCCACCTCAAGACGGGCCGGGTGGCCTACGTGCTCGAACACCGCGAGCCGATGCGCAGCGCCAGCGGACTGCTGCTCGGCTACGAGGGCGTCTGGCTGGATGTGACCCGGCAGGTCATCGCGGAGAAACGCCTCTCCAACGCCGCGTGGAAGGAGACCCTCGCCGTGCTCACGATGGGACTGGCGCACGACTTCAGCAATATCATGGCGGGGATCCACTCGTTGAGCGAGACGTTCCAGGCACAGGTGGAGGAGGGCCATCCGTTCCAGGAAGGTTTGTCGCTCATCCGGAACAACTCGATGGAGGCCAATCAACTGGTCCACCGCATCCTCGCGCTGCATCACGGAAAAACGGGCGAGCGGGATTATCAGGATCTGAACGAGCTGGTGACCGAGACCACGGAACTGGTGCGCAAGATCATTCCTCGCCGCATCCGGGTGGAAACCCGGTTCGCACCCGAGCAACTGCCGTTCTACGTGGACGCGGTCGAGTTCCGTCAGGTGTTCATCAACCTCGCTCTGAACGCGGTGGAAGCCATGCCGCAGGGAGGCACCCTGAGCTTCGCCACGACCCGGCACGCGACCACGCCGCCGTCGGCGCACGGGGTCGGCACGCCGCCGCGCCTGCCGGTGGTCTGCCTGGCGGTGGCGGACACCGGGAGCGGCATCCCCAGCGCCAACCTGGCGCTCATCTTCGACCCGTTCTTCACGACGAAGGCGGCCAACAAAGGCTCCGGCCTCGGCCTCTACAACGCGCGGCTCTTCGCGGAGAAACATCACGGCACGATCACCGTGGCCTCGGAGGACAACGTGGGGACGACCTTCCACCTCTGCCTGCCGGAGGCCGACTTCACCGAGGCCGAGCGCGAGCTGGCCGCGCCGGAGACCCGCCGCCGCACGCTCGCGCTGGTGGGCGCACCCGGTCCCGGGCTGGACCGCACCGCGCAGTTCCTCCGCAAGAACGGCTACTACGTCGCCGTCACCGGCTCGGAGGAAGCGCTGCTGGAGATGCTGCGCGCCGCCGAAGCCGACTACGACGCCGTGTTCCTCCTCGCCACGGCGAAGGCGGAGCTGGGCGGCGGGCTGGCCAAGAAACTCCGGGAGCAGACCCCGCCCGTGCGGCTCGTGCTCCAGGTCGTGGCCTGCAACGAGGACGAGCTGGACCCCCGGTTCCTCAGCCGCGCGGACCTCATCCTCTCCCTGGACACCGCGGACACCGAGGTGCTGGTAAAACTCAAGACCTTGTTCGACCAACCCCCGCCCGGCCTATGACCCCGCCCGCGCCCCGCCCCCTCTCCGCCTCGCTGCATCGCGTCCTGATCGTGGACGACGAAGAGATCGTCCTGGTCGGCGTGCGCGAGACGCTCTGCCGCGAGGGCTTCCAAGTCACCACCGCGCCGCACGCCGCCGCCGCGCTGGAGTTGCTCAAGGCCGAGCCGTTCTCCGTCATCCTCTCCGATCACCAGATGCCGGGCATGACCGGGCTGCAACTCCTCACCCAGTGCAAGGAACTCCAGCCCGACGCCACGCGCATCCTCATCACGGCGGTCCTGAGCCTGGACACGGTCATCGACGCCATCAACAAGGGCGAGATACACCGCTTCATCGTGAAGCCGTGGCTGCGCGAGGAGTTGCTCGTCACCGTCAAGAACGCCGCGTTGCGCCACGACCTCATCCGACGCAACGCCGTGCTCCAAGCCACGACGCTGGCGATGAACGAGCAGCTCCAGCAGCTCAACCTCTCGCTCGGACAGCAGATCGCGCGCGAGGCCCAGCAGAACCAACAACTCGGACAGTTGAACCACGCGCTGGAGGACAACCTCCAGCACTCGGTGCAGTTGTGCCTGAACGTCATGCAGACGTTCTACCCCACGCTGGGCAACCAGGCGCGGCAGGTGTTCGAGGTCTGCAAAGCGATGGGGGCCTCGCTGAAGCTGCCGCCCGATCAGCAGCAGACGCTGGAGATCAGCGCGTGGCTGCACGACATCGGCCTCGTCGGCGTGCCGCGCCAGCTCATCGAGAAGTGGCAGCAGGAGCCGCACAGCTTGAGCGAGGCGGAGCGGGCTTTGATCGAGCACCACCCGGTGTTCGGCCAGGAACTCGCCAGCTTCGCGCACCATCTCAAGGACGTCGGCCCGACCATCCGCGCGCACCACGAGTGCTTCGATGGCAATGGCTATCCCGACCGGTTGCAAGGCGAGCAAATCCCCTGGCTGGGCCGGCTGCTGGCCGTTGCGGTCGGCTTCGCCCAGGGGAATCGCGACAGGCCGCAGGCGACCGAGTCGATCAGGCAGTCCAGCGGGCGGGCGTTCGATCCCGAGGCCGTGCGCGTCTTCCTGCGGGCGCTGCCGGAGGCCGCCGTGCCGCGCAACCAGCAGGAGGTCCTGCTCTCCGAGCTGCGCCCCGGCATGGTGCTCGCACGGGGGATCTATACCACCTACGGATTGCTCCTCATGCCCGAGGGCCAGCAGCTGAATGCGCCTTATATCGACAAGCTGCTGAACCACGACCGGATCAATCCGATAACTCAGTCGTTGATCGTCTATTGCTGATGCCGGGCACGCGGTGCCCGTCGCAGCCCACGACGCGCACTGATGACCGACATGCTCACCGGCCCGCCGCCGCCGCCCGATGGTCGCGCAACCTCTTCGACACTTCGGATGACGCCCTCGTGGTGTGCGACCCGCGGGGCACGACGCTCGCCGCCAGCCCGCGCAGCGCGCCCCTTCTCGGGCTGACCAACGCCCGACAGGTTTCTGCCCACGCCCTGCGCGACCCCCTCACGCCAGCGACGGCGACGGCGACAAAGCTCGCGGCCATCCTAGCCCGGCCGGACGCCCGGCCCGAAAGGCTCTCGGCAGTTGCCCTCAAGACCGGATGCTTCAGCGATGGCCTCCCGCCCTCCCGTGCCGCGGCTCAACTCATCGCCTCCGATCACGTCGGATCCTTTTACAACCGACGGCGCCGTCAGAGCAGCCTCGGATATCTCTCCCCCGCCGAATTCGAAAACCATCTGTCAAAACCATCTGTCCTCCACCTCCATAAACCACTAACCTCGTGCCGGATCCGTCAGCCCAACCCGCCTATTCGAGGAAAAATCAAAACTCGCCGTCTCGCCTACCGATGGGGAAGGAAGACATACCTCTATGCCTGACGCGCCGACCGACCCCTGGCAGGACTGCTCGCAACGGACCGACAAGATAGCGCTCGAGCTCGTCTTCGCCGAACCCGGCAAGGACAAAGGCTTGCTGCCCGTTTACAGCCTGTTGGGCGAACTCGATGAGCCCGCCGCCAGCCTGCCGCCGCCCCTCCGCGACGCCGTAGCGCAAGCGCGCGCGTGGGTGGACGCCATTTTCAACGCGACCGGATCCTTCGATGCTCCCACCTTGAGCCGCTTGGGCGAATGGACCCGTTGGATGCGATCCGCGCTCACCACCGCGAAGTCCGGCCAGATGATGCCTCAGGTGCCGGCCAGCTGGGCGGCGGCTCCCGCAGCCGGCACGCTGGTGGTCGTGGCCCTGGCCGCAGAGTCCGCGCCGACCGAGGAGATGGCGCTGGTGCCGGACCTCGACGGCGACGGCGAATTGCTCCGCGAGTTTTGCAATGAATCGCACGAGCACTTGCAGAACATCGAGCTGGGCGTGCTGAACTTGGAGAAAAACCCGCAGGACGCTGCCACTCTCGACTCTATCTTCCGCGCGTTCCACACGTTCAAGGGCGGCTCCGGCTTCCTGAATCTCACGCCCATCAACCACCTCGCGCACGAGCTGGAATCGCTGCTCGCCCTCGCCCGCCAGAACAAGCTCGCCATCTGCTCGATCGTCACCGACGTGATCCTCGCCGGCGGTGACACACTCAAGCACTTCATCACCGAGATCGAATCGCAACTCGGCGGCCAGCATCCGTCCGCGCCCATTCTGATCCCCATCCTGCCGCTGCTCGCCCGCATCCGGGCGGTCGTGGGCGGCACCCCGGTATCGGCTGCCAGCACCGCCGCGCCGGTCGCGGCCGCGCCCGGGACCAATCCGAAGACGGAGCACACGGAAGTTCGTTCGACCACCCATTCCTTCGTCAAGGTGGACACCCAGCAGCTCGACAGCCTTGTGGACTTCGTGGGCGAGATGGTGATCGTGCAGTCCATGGTCGCCGCCGACATCGGGACCGCCGCCGGCGAGCAGTTGTCCCGCAACATGGCGCAACTGGGTCGCATCACGAAGGATCTGCAACACCTCGCCATGTCCCTGCGCAGGGTGCCCGTGCGTGGGACGTTCCAGAAGATGGCACGGCTGGTCCGCGACGTGGCGATCAAGTCTGGCAAGCAGGTCGATCTGGTCACCCACGGCGAGGACACCGAGCTGGACCGCGCGATCACCGAGGCGATCAGCGACCCGCTCGTCCACATGATCCGCAACTCGGTGGACCACGGCATCGAGAAGCCCGAGGCGCGCATCGCCGCCGGCAAGCCGGCGGAGGGCACCGTCACCCTCAGCGCGTACCATCGGGGCGGCAGGACCGTCATCGAGATCAAGGACGACGGGGCTGGGCTGGACAAGGAGCGCATCCTGGCCAAGGCCGTTTCCCAGGGACTGGCCAAGGCGGGCGAACCCATCACGGACGAGGAAATCTACCGATTCATCTTCGCCGCCGGCTTCTCCACGGCGGAGAAGGTGACGGACCTCTCCGGGCGCGGCGTCGGCATGGATGTGGTGCGCCGGAACATCGAGAAGCTGCGCGGCAAGATCGCCATCCAGTCCACGCCCGGCGGCGGCTCGACCTTCACCCTCTCGCTGCCGCTGACGCTGGCGATCATCGACGGACTCCTCGTGGATGAGGTGGCTTCGATTTCTCGGACGGAGAGGAAGGGAGTATCGAGCACCATGGATCCCAACAAAGAAACTCCTCCCAGAACCCGCCGCAAGTTCGACACGACCTTCAAGCGCGAGGCCGTCGGCAACTGGCTTTCCAGTGGCAAATCCGCCGCCGTCGTCGCCAGGGAATTGGGTCTCAACGAAAGCCTGCTCTTCGCCTGGCGCAAGCTCCTGCCCCCCGACGCGGCCGGGGGGAGAGCGGCGGCGGGGGGCAGGAGGCCCGCGGTCCTGGACCTCCAATCCGAGCTGGATGCGGCCCGACGGGAGATACGCCACCTGCACGAGCAGCGGGACATCCTTAAAAAAACGCTGGGCATCCGCTCCGAACCGTCCAGGAACGCTCCGAACGGGTCCACGCGATGAGCTCCGACCATTCCATCGCGATGCTTTGCGACAACCTCGAGGTCTCGCCCAGCGGGTTCCACGACTAGGATCGCCGCCGCCGGACCTATGGCTCTCCCAGGATCACCGACGCCGATACAGCCATGAGGATGCACTTCCAAGACACGACGCTCGCCTTGAGCGGGATCACCGAACTCAACGGTGCCAACAGCGCCGTGCTCCGCGACGAAGCCCGGGCAGCGTTGAGGACCGGGCTCACCACCATCGACGTCGACCTCTCCGAGACACGTTTCGTGGACAGCAGCGGCCTGGGGGCCTTGATCGCCTTGCACAAGACGATGTGCGCTCGCGGTGGCAAATTACGGATCATCGATCCCACGCCCTCGGTCCAGCAGATCCTCGAGCTGACCCGTCTCCACCGGGTCTTCGAGATCGTCAAGACCACCTGACCCGCGTGCCCGGAACATCACGGACCGGCAGAGATCTCCTCCTCTCTGAAGTGTCATCCACCCCCCCCATCTTCGGCGGATCGTGCACCCTGGAATTGACCTGCGACCTACAGGCGGTGGCCGGATCGTGCGGGACGGCCCGCGATGTCTTCGCGCGTGCAGATCTGACCGTCGCCGAGACCGACGCGTGGGAGCTCGTGCTGAGCGAAGCAGCGAACAACGCGGTCAGATACTGCCGGCCGGAAGCGACGGACCTCGCCATCCGGGTCGATCTCCTCGTGACGAACGAGTGGGTCGAGGTCCGCGTCAACGACCACACGGCCGGATTGGATTGGCCCGCGGAGGGGGAGCTCCCACCGGACGACAGCGAATCGGGCCGCGGGATATTCCTCATCCAGAACCTGACGGACGAGTCGCGCTACCTGCGAGGAAGCGGGGGGAACTGCCTGGTGCTGCGCAAACGGCGAAGTCCGCGCGCGGCGGCTGCCCCGCGCGACGAGGGCGAGGAGCTCCGGGACACACGGCACACGCTCGACCTGATGACGGAGGAGCTCGCCTCGTCCTACGAGAGCCTGTCCGCCATCTTCCGTTTCACCGCCGAGCTGCAAGGCGGCGTCGATGTAGAGGATTTCATCCCGCGTTGGCTGGGCGAACTGCTCGCCATCACGGAATCCGATTGGTTCGTCCTGCGGCTCTCGGACACCGCCACCCGGCGGCTACGGGTGGTGGCGAGCTCCGCGAAAGATTGGAGCAGCGGACCCATCCCCTTGGAAGCGTCTTCCCATCCCTCGGACTTCGTGGAGGTCAAGGCGGCGTCCCATCACCACGACGTCTGGTTCGATGCCGCCACGCCGCTCTCGCCGACCGACCCGCTCGCCGGCCTGGCGAGGGGTGGCTGCGGTTTCGCGCATCCGCTGTTCGCGGAGGATGCACTGGTGGGGGTCCTCAGCATCGGTCGCCGCGACGGCCAACGGCAGTTCCAGGCCGGCCAGGTCAACGTGATCCAGACCTTCGGCGATTTCCTCGGCCTGCAGGTCCGCAACACACAACTGCTGGAGGAGCAGGTACGCTCCCAGGTGAACACGCGCGACCTCGAGATCGCGTCCAACCTGCAGCGGGCGCTGCTCCCCGAACGGCTGCCGTCCGTCGCCCGGGCGACCCTGTGCGGCTACTACCGTAGCGCGCGGGAGATCGGCGGCGACTACTACGACGCGCTGCCGATGGGCGACGGCGACATGCTGCTCGTGGTGGCGGACGTGATGGGCAAAGGCTTGCCCGCCGCGCTGTTCGCTTTCATGTTCCGCAGCCTGGTACGGGCTCGTCGCGACCTGGCCTCGCGGCCGGCAGAGTTCCTCGCCTGGCTCAACCAGAACCTTTTCCAGGAACTCGACCGGGCCGAGATGTTCATCACCGCACAGATCGCGTTCCTCGACTCCGGGCGCGGAGAGATCCGGGTCGCCAATGCCGGGCATCCGCCGATGCTGTTCGCGAGCCCGTCGGGGAAGGTGACCGAGATCACCGCCGGCGGTCCGCCGTTGGGGATCCTCGCTGCCGCGACATTCGACGAAACAACCCAAGCCTGCACCGGCGCCCGGGCCCTGCTGTTCACGGATGGTCTGATCGAGGCACGCGATCCCGAGGGCGTCTTGTTGGGGCTGGATCCCATCAAGTCCCAACTGGCCATCGCCGCCCGCAGCGGGGAAACCTGCGAAGCCACCCACAGCCGGCTCGTCGGCCTTCTGCATGCCTTCGAGAAAGGCTCCCCACCGGCGGATGACACGGCCTTCATCGTCATCGTGGGCAAGGAGACGTCCGAGCATGGCTAAGAGGATACTCATCGTGGAGGACGAGCCGCACATGTTGCGGGTCACCGAGCTCAGCCTGAGAAAGGGCGGCTACGACATCCTCACGGCGCGCAACGGACGCGAGGCCATCGAGCTCGCCGAGCGCGAAGCACCGGCGCTCATCGTGATGGACGTGACCATGCCGGAGATGGACGGCATCACGGCGCTCAAGCGGTTGAAGGCGACGCCCGCGACGGCCGGCATCCCGGTCATCATGCTCACCTCGCGCGGCCAGCGGATCACCCGCGAGGAGGCGGAGGGCTCCGGCGCAGCACTCTACCTGACCAAGCCGTTCAGCCCGAGCGCCCTCGCTGCCGCGGCACGGCGGATCATCGGATAGGGCGCTCCGCGGTCGGTCTTCCCGGGTCCGGAGGCGGTTCGCCCGCATTCCCGTCGGGCCCTTCGGCGTCGAGTCCGACGCCTCTTCCGAGCCACTCCACTCCGCCACCTGGATCGATGGCACGGCGGCGGCATGAGGGTGGATTGCAATGTCCGGTGACCGAGCTGGGATGACGGCCCGGCCTCGGTGGACGCCATTGATTTCGCCGGGGACAAATCGGCAGCAAGAACGGCAATCACGAACTCGCTGCCGAAGACGGCACTTGGCAACAGTTCAGCGTTGACACCAACGGCGACGAAAATGAACCTTATGTCTGCGCAACGAGTTGGCTAGCAACGCAACTCGTTGATTCGCAAGAGTCGCGGAAGGGTGACTGAGTGGTTAAAGGTACCCGACTCGAAATCGGGAGATGTCGCAAGGCATCCGGGGGTTCGAATCCCTC
>CAIWVP010000169.1 GCA_903916195.1 uncultured Verrucomicrobiota bacterium
AGGTAATCGTCCATCCCCGCTGCCAAGCAACGGTCGCGGTCGCCGGTCATCGCGGCCGCGGTCAACGCCACGATGCGCACATCGCCGGATAACTTGGGGTCTTGGCGCAGCCGCCGGGTCGCTTCGTACCCGTCCATCTCCGGCATATGGCAATCCATCAGGACGAGGTCGTAGTGCTGCCGCTCGAAGGCGGACAGCACCTCGTGGCCGTTGGTCGCGAGGTCGGGCGTCAGGCCGAGACGTTGGAGAAAGTGGACCGCCAGCTTCTGGTTGGTGGGGTTGTCCTCGGCGAGCAGTATCCGGAGACCGGGAGGAAGCACGGGTTCTACGACGTTTGCCTTCGGGTTGCCCGTCCGGGGCCCGGGCAGGATCTCCGACGTCGGTATCGGTCCGTCCGCAGAGTGTAAAAGGCTGCTCATGCGGTCTCCGAGCAGGTCGTATTTTGGGGGCTTGGACAGCCACGTCGTGATCCCGGCGGTCTTGAGCTCGGAAGGCTCGAGGCGCTGGCCGACATCCGCGAGCAGCACCACGGGAAGTCTCTTTGTCCGATGCAGTCCCTTGATGGCGCGCGCCAGGTCCAACCCCTCCATGTCCTCCAGCCGGGTGTCGACCACGACGATGTCGCAGGCCCCGGCAGGACCGGCGTCCTGGCCGAGCAGCGCCAACGCGCCATTGCCGGTGGCGGATAGCCCGTGGATCACCATGCCCCACGCGCGCAACTGTTCCGCGAGGACCCGGCGCGCCGACGGGCTGCCGACGGCGACCAGCACGCGGACCCCGGCCAGCAAAGGCCAGCGCGATGCTTGCGACGCGGCCTCCTCGCGGCGCTTCAGACGCACGGTGAACCAGAAGGTGGAGCCTTTGCCCGGCGCGCTCTCGAGGCCGATCTGGCCGCCCATCAGCTCGACCAACCGCTTGGAGATGACCAGTCCGAGGCCGGTCCCGCCATAGCGCCGGTTCGCCGCAGCGTCCGGCTGGAAGAACGGCTGGAACAGGTTCGCTTGGGCCGCCGCGGAGAGTCCGATGCCGGTGTCGCGCACCTCGACGCGCAGGTCGCCCTTGTCGCGACCGGCGGCGATGTGGGAGACAGCGACGACCACCTCGCCTTGATCCGTGAACTTCACCGCGTTGCCGACCAGGTTCAGCAGCACCTGCCGCAACCGGCCCGGGTCCCCGCGCAGTTTCGTCGGCAGGCCGTCCGCCAAGGAAAGAACGAGTTCGATGCCCTTGCCGTGGGCGCGCTCGGCGAGGATCTCCAAGCTGTCCTCCAGCGTCTCGACCAGGTCGAAGTCGAGGCTCTCCATGTGGAGCTCGCCCGCCTCGATCTTCGAGAAATCGAGGATGTCGTTGATCACCGACAGCAGGCTCTCGCCGCTGTGCCGGACGGTCTCCGCGAAATCTCGCTGCTGCGCGTCGAGCGCCGTGCCGAGGAGCAGGTTGGTCATGCCGATGACCGCGTTCATCGGCGTGCGGATCTCGTGGCTCATGCGGGCGAGGAAATCGCCCTTGGCCTCGTTCGAGGCGTCGGCCGTCTCCTTGGCGCGCACCAGGGCCAGCTCGGCGATCTTGCGGTCGGTCACGTCGGACGCGATGCCCAACGTCCATCGCGCGCCGTCCGGGCGGACCAACGCACGGGTCGTGACCTCGAGCCAACGCGTCCGTCCCTCGGCGTCGACGGATCGCTCCTCCGACATGGCCCGCTCGGTGCCGACCGGGACGAGCTCGCCGGTGATGGCGCTGGCGCGGAGGTTGCCCGGGAACTCGCCGGGTCGTCTGCCGATGAGCTCGGGGAGCGGCACGCCCGTCGCGCGGACCATCGCTTCGTTCGCGAGCAGGTAACGGCCCTGTTCATCGCGGACGAACACCGGCGCGGGCACGGCATCGATCACCGTGCGCACGAAAGCCTGCTGTGCCCGGAGCGACTCCTCGGCCCGGCCATGGTCGGCCACGACCTGTTCGAGGCGGGCGGTCCGCTTCGCCACGGTCTGCTCGACCTCGGCCTCGACGCCGAGACGCTTGGCCTGCTCGTCGCGGAGCTTCCGACCTTGCCGGACCCAGAGCCATCCCATCGCCGCCGAGGCAGCCAGCAAAGCCATCGTGGACCCCATCCAGAGGTCGGTCGCGGGACCCGCGGCATCCGCAGGGGCGGCGAAGACCTCCGAAGCCCCCGCCCACAGCGCGGCGGAGGCCATCGGCACGCGGGTCCGAGCGAAGATCCCTGGTGACAGGACCGTTCGCGTCGCGGGCGCCGTCGCGGAAGGGATCGGAGTCATCGGTTAGGGGCCGAGGGCTGAGAAAGTATAGGCGGGATGCTCAAGACACCTAGGTGCCGCCGCAACCATGGATCCGGGACCGCGTCCCAGCCGTGGTCCTGCGATCCGTCCCGGCCGACAGCGACGGCCTCCGCGTTCCTATTCCCGCATCGCGGCCTTCAGCGATAGCTTGAACGCCTCGACCAGACGCGTGTGGGCCGGGCCCACCTCGCCATCGGTCAACGTGCGGTCCGCGGCGCGGTAGGTGAAGGCGTAGGCCAGGCTCTTCTGGCCCGCCGGCACGTGGCCGCCCCGGAACACGTCGAAGAGCTCGACGCTTTCCAAGTGGGCCGGCTTGGTCTGCCGGACGACCTGCTGCACGGCATCGTGCGTCGTGGCCTCGGCCACGATCATCGCGACGTCGCGGCGGATCGAGGGGAATTGCGGCAAAGGCTTGAAGGAACGGGCGGCGTTCCGGCGCGCGAGCACCAGATCGAGGTCCAGTTCGGCCAGCAGGACGGCGTCGCGGAGGTCGTGCTGCTTCGCGAGCTTCGGCAAGAGCTGGCCCATCTGGCCGAGCGCCTGTCGACCGCCGAGCGCGAGGGCGGCGGATTCGAGGAAGAGCCCGGTGCTCTCCGGTCGCGCCGTGTAGGTGATGCCGCGCAGACCGCAGTGCTCGGAGAACTCTTCCAGGATCCCCTTGAGGTCGTGCAGGTCGCAGCGGGCGTCGCGGTCGGCGCCGCTCCAGAAGCCGGGCGCTCGCGCTCCGGTGAGGGCGATGGCGATGCGCCAACCTTCCTTCGGACGGCCGTCGACGAGCGTGAAGACGCGCCCGACCTCGAAGAGCCGGACGTCGCCGTTCTTGCGGGTGAGGTTGTGCCTCAGCGTGTCGAGCAGCCCGGGCAGGAGCGACGGACGCAGCGCGTTCATGTCGCTGCTGAGCGGGTTCGCCAGCAGGACGAGCTCCGGTGCGACGAGCTTCGCCGCGGCGTCGTTGATCAGCGTCTGGCCCTGCGCCTCGTCGAGGCCGAGTCCCGTCAGGAGGCGCCGGACCTCCGCGAACTGGTCGCGGACCGGGTCGAACGGATGGGTCCCGGTGGCGCCCCGGGGCGCGGTGGACGGGATCTTGTCGACGCCAAAGAGCCGCGCGACCTCCTCGATCAGGTCGACCTCGCGTTTCAGGTCCACGCGCCACGACGGCACGGACCACACGCTGGTCCCGGGCGCCGCGGCGTCGGTCACCGCGACGAGCCCGAGGCTCGCGAGCATCCGGGCCTGCGTCTCCGCAGGGATCTCGATGCCGAGCAACGCGGCCGTCTTCTCATGGCGGAGCACGAGGGTCTTCGCCTGCGCCGTCTCGGGATAGGCGTCCACGACGCCGCGGGCGAGCGTGCCGCCGGCGGTCCCGAGGATGAGCTCGGCGCAACGGCGTCCGGCGCGTTCGCTGGCCTCGATGTCGGCACCGCGCTCGAAGCGGTAGCTGGCGTCGGTGCGGAGCCCGAGCGACTTGCTCGTCCGGCGGATGTGGGCCGGGGCGAAGTAGGCGGATTCGATGAGGACGTCGACGGTCGCGTCGTTGATCTCTGTTCCTTGGCCGCCCATGACGCCGGCGAGAGCGATGCCTTTCTGGCTGTCGGCGATCAGGAGGTTGTCGGGCGAGAGCGCGTGCACCTTCCCGTCGAGGGTGGTGAACTTCTCTCCCGCTCCGGCGCGGCGGACCACGATGGCCGGCTTGCCGTCGTCGCCGCTGCTGATGAGACGATAGTCGAAGGTGTGGAGCGGTTGGCCGGTCTCGAGCATCACGTAGTTCGAGATGTCGACGATGTTGTTGATGCTGCGGAGGCCGACCTTCTCGAGCGCGGAGCGCAACCAATCGGGGCTGGGCCCGATCTTCACGCCCTTCACGACGCGGGCGGTGTAGCGCGGGCAGAGGTCCGCGGCCTCCAACGTCACGGAGACGAGGTCCGCGACGTCTTCGGCGCCGACGGAGGCCGGTGGAAGCTCGGCGGCCGGGATGCGGAGCGGGTTGCCGGTCACGGCGGCGATCTCGCGGGCGATGCCGATGACGGAGTTGAGGTCCGGGCGGTTGGGGGTGACCTCGAGGTCGTAAACGACGTCGCTGCCGGAGCGGCCGAGATGCTCGGCGAACGGCTGGCCCACTTGGGCGTCGGTAGGGAGGATCAACAGGCCGTCCACGACCTCGGGCAATCCCAGTTCGGTCGGCGAGCACATCATGCCGTGCGACTCGACGCCGCGGATCTTGCCGACCTTGATGGTGAACGGCTCCTTGTCGCCGGGTTTCGGCGGGAGCGTTGCGCCGGGGAGGATGAGCGGGACCTTGTCGCCGGCCTGGAAATTCTGCGCGCCGCAGACGATCTGCCGCTCGCCGGTGCCGTCGGCCACGCGGCAGACGGAGAGCTTGTCGGCGTTCGGATGCTTGTCGCGCGACAGCACCTGAGCGACGACGATGCCGGCGAACTCGCCGCCGAGCTTCTGCACGCCTTCGACCTCGAGGCCGAGCATCGTGAGCCGTTCGGTGAGTTCTTCGGGCGACCAATCGAAAGCGACGTAGCGCTTGAGCCAGTTCAGGGTGACCTTCATGTGTTAGACGGGGCCGAGGATAACCACGACCCGATCCCGGGGAACATCGATTTGCCAAAACTCAGGCATCGCCGGCTCCGGACCGCGGCGACGGGACGGCCGGTCGCCAGGACGGCGTCTAGCGGCGAAGGTTCCACTCCGGTTGACGGTAACGCCCGGCGGCGGCCTCCGCGACGGCGGTCGGCGGCGACGGGTGCTGCCCAGCTGCGCGCCATTCCGAGCAGAGGGCCGCGATGACCGCGGACTTGGCCAGACCGGTCTCCACGACGAAGTCGAGGTGGCCCCGTTTCCCGCGGTAATCCGGCTCCAGCGAAGGCGGCCGGAGGACATCGGCGATGAGCGGCAGGTCGAAATGGAGCAGGATCGTGCCGTGGAAGAGCAGCGCGTCGCGCTTCCGCCGCTGGGCGTTGCCGGAGAACTTCCGTTCGCCCGACGCCGTCGCGAGCGCCAGGTCGGTGTGGCCCCGGACGTGGACGCCGTCCCCGAGCAGCGTGGCCATCGCCCGGCGCTGTCGTTCCATCACCCAGTGGTTCGTCCCGGTGATGGTCGCGGTCGGGCCGGCCGGATCGATCCGCAATGCCAGCCCGTAGCTGAGGCAGCCCGGACCTTGGACGACCGTGCCGCCGCCGCTGCAACGCCGCAGGACCGGGATCGCGCGTCGTCGACACGCTTCGGTGTCGACTTCGCGCTCCACCTGTTGCCCGTAGCCCACGACGACGAACGGGGCAGGGGATTCCCAGAACCAGATCGTCTCGGGTCCGCCTTGGTCGGCGGCATCCAAGAACGCATCGTCCCAACCTAGGAACAAGGCAGGATCGGAGTCAGGCAACTGGGAGGCGAGCATCGGATGATCTTGCTGACGGGACCTGAGGCGGACACGGTCAACGCGGTCAGGTTGCCATGACCGCGGTGACGCGACGGAAGATAGCGAATGTGGGCGAACGCGCCGAGGCGTACTTTCCGAGACCATGAAGTTGTCCAGATCGTCCCTCCGCCGGTCCGTCGTTCTAGCGGTGCCGTGCGGGCTCATCGCCGCCGTCGACGTTTCGGCCCACACGACGCAGGTCTTCACCGGTGCGACGGCCCGATGCAGACCGTTGAAGGCCGGATCGGCGATAATACCGTGGGCGGGGCGACGTTCGAGCTCGACTGGCATCGCTACTCGAACTCGGCCGTCAACACGACCGGCCAGTTCGACTACGCTTCCGGGACGTCCTACAACTTCACGGTCACCTACGATCCGCCCCAGCCGATCCTGTCCGACAAGCTGACCTACGCGTTCAACACCGGAGGAAGCACCGACACGCTCAAGCCGTCCTACCTCGACTCGACCGAGGCGGCCAACCTGACCTTGGCCAACTCGCTCTGGTTCCGCGTCCACGCCGGCGGGACGTCCACGACCACCGCTTCCAGCGCCAGCCTGAGCAACCTCAGCCTCACGCCGACCGGCAGCCCCGTCATCAGCTTCATCGCCTCCACGGCGACCGGCAGCGGAACGACCCCGGCGATGACGGACACCGTCTTCCAAGGCCTGAGCCTCGGCAGCGGTTTCGTCCTGACCGGGACGGCGTCGTTTGCTTGGAGCGGCTCCCAGCCGAACAACTCCAACCTCGATTTCAACGTCGAGATCGCCAGGAACACCGTGCCGGAGCCAAGCACCTACGCGGCCGCGGCGGGATTGGCGCTCGTCGTCGGCGGAACCTGATGGCACCGACGCCGCTGAAGGCTCCGCATCCGTTTTTTGCCCCGCGCCGCTGGCGCGCGGTTTCTTTTTCCCGGTGGGGTCCCAAAGCACGCTTGGCAGCCCGATTGTTTCACCTAACCTCGTCCCCTGTGTTGACCGCATCCGCATCTTCCGCCGGCAGTTCCGCCAACGGGACCGCCAAGTTCGACCGCTCATCGCGTCCCGGCTCCGATCTCACCCGCCACAGCGACTCGCTCGGCGACTTCGCCCAACTGGTCCTGGCCGGGAAATCTCCGGAACAGCAGAAACTGATCATCGCCGATTTCATCGAGGAACTGCGCGCCAAGGGGCATCCCATCCCCACCGTCACCTCGACGCCGTACATCAACACCATCCCGCCCGACGAGCAGCCCGAGTATCCCGGCGACCTCGAGATGGAGCGGTTGATCCGGGCGCATGTGCGCTGGAACGCCATGGCGATGGTCGCCAAGGCGAACAAGACGACCAACGTCGGCGGCCACATCGCCACCTTTGCATCGCTCGCAACCTTGTACGAGGTGGGTTTCAACCACTTCTTCCGCGGCGACGACGACGGCAAGACGGCGGACATGATCTACTTCCAGGGCCATGCCTCGCCGGGCAACTACGCCCGCGCCTACCTCGAAGGCCGGCTCAGCGACCAGCATCTCAAGAACTTCCGCCAAGAGCTCCAGCCGCATCCCGGCCTCAGCTCCTATCCGCATCCTTATCTGATGCCGGATTTCTGGTTGTTCCCGACCGTGTCGATGGGCCTCGGCCCGATCCACTCGATCTACCAGGCGCGCTTCAGCCGATATCTCCAGGCCCGCGCCCTCTCGACCGCCGGCCACGATCCGATGGTCTGGGCCTTCATCGGCGATGGTGAATCCGACGAACCCGAGACGCACGGCGCCATCGGCATGGCCGGACGCGAAGGGCTCGACAACCTCGTCTGGGTCATCAACTGCAACCTCCAGCGCCTCGACGGCCCGGTCCGCGGCAACGGCAAGGTCATCCAGGACCTCGAGGGCCAGTTCCGCGGCGCCGGATGGAACGTGATCAAGGTCGTCTGGGGCAGCGATTGGGACGCGCTGCTCGCGAAGGACACCACCGGCATCCTCGTGAAACGCATGGAGGAGGTCGTCGACGGCGAGTACCAGAAATACATCGTCGAGAGCGGCGCCTACATCCGGAAGAACTTCTTCGGCAAGTACCCCGAGCTGCTCGATCTGGTGAACCACCTCACCGACGACCAGCTCAAGCGGCTCACCCGCGGTGGCCACGATCCGCGCAAGGTCTACGCCGCCTACCAGCGGGCGACCTCGCGGAACGGCCGTCCGACCGTCATCCTCGCCAAGACCGTCAAGGGCTACGGCACCGGCGAGGCGGGCGAGGGCAAGAACCCCACGCACGGCCTCAAGAAGCTCGAGGAGCGCGACATCCGGCACTTCCGCGAGCGTTTCTCCATCCCGTTGGCGGACGACGTCATCGCCGATCTTCCGTTCTATCGGCCGCCGCAGGACAGCGCGGAGATGAAGTACCTGCTCGAGCGCCGGGAAGCCTTGAACGGTTTCAACCCGCGCCGCCGCGTCCGCGCGCCGAAGCTGGAGACGCCGCCGCACACGCAGTTCCCCACGCTGCTCAACGCGGCCGTGCTCAAGAGCGCCTCGACGACCAAGGCCTACAACCTCCTGCTCGGCTCGCTGCTCCGCGACAAGAACATCGGCAAGTTCATCGTCCCCATCATCCCGGACGAGGCCCGCACGTTCGGCATGGAAGGCCTCTTCAGCCAGGTCGGCATCTATAGCTCGAAGGGACAGCTGTACGATCCGGGGGCCAAGACCGAGGACAACGCGAACACGCCGTACATCGAGAAGAAGGACGGCCAACTGCTCGAAGAAGGCATCAACGAGGCCGGATCGATGGCCGACTTCATCGCCGCCGGCACCGCCCACGTCACCTACGGCGTGCCGACGATCCCGTTCTACATCTACTACTCGATGTTCGGCTTCCAGCGCGTCGGCGACCAGATCTGGCTCGCGGGCGACAGCCGGTGCCGCGGTTTCATGGTCGGCGCCACTTCCGGCCGCACCACGCTCAACGGCGAAGGACTCCAGCACCAGGACGCCCATAGCCACCTGATCGCTTCCACGGTCCCGAACCTGATGAGCTACGAGCCGGCCTTCGGCTACGAGCTCGCAGTGATCGTCTGCGACGGCCTGAAGCGCATGTATGCCGAGGGCGAGGACGTCTTCTACTACGTCTCCGTCCATAACGAAGACTATCAGCACGCGCCGATGCCCGAGGATCCGGGTGTCGTCGACGGCATCCTGAACGGCCTCTACAAGTTCAAGCCCGGCAAGGACGGTCTGAAGACCAAGGCGCAGATCATCGGGTCCGGATCCATCCTGCTTTCCGCGCTCAAGGCCCAAGAGATCCTCGAGCGCTACGGCGTCAGCGCCGACGTCTGGAGCGCCACCAGCTTCAAACGCCTCCGGAGCGAAGCCCAAGCGGCCAAGCGCTGGAACATGCTCCATCCGACCGAGACGCCCCGGAAGAGCTACCTCGAGACCACCGTCGAGAAAGAGACCGGCGCATGGATCGCGGTGAGCGACAACCTGAAGCTCGTCGCCGACCAGATCGCGCCGTGGATCCCCGGCGGCCTCATGACCCTCGGTTGCGACGGCTTCGGCCGCAGCGAGGTCCGTCCGATGCTGCGCCGCTTCTTCGAGGTGGACGCCGAATGCACCGCCATCGCGACGCTCTACAAGCTCAGCCAACGCGGCGAGGTCCCGGCGACGCTGGTCGCGCAGGCCATCCGCGATCTCGGCGTGGACCCGGAGAAAGTCCACGGCGTCTGCCTCTGATCCGGGGCCGCTGATCGATCGTCCGCGCCGGCTTCTTGGCCGTGCGCGGACTTTTCATTCCGGGACCGAGGGTGCCGCCGCTGCTGCCGCGAGGTTGCTGAGGTGGCGGTCCCAATCTTGCGCGGTGTCGACATCGTTCAAACGGCGGAGCATCCGTACAGAAAGACCCTCCGATCGTGCGGTCGACAACGTATCGGCCAAGACGGTGGAGGAACTCCAGGCGATGTCGGCGAACAAACCCGGCCGTGGCGCCGATGTCCCCAGCAGCCAATAGCCGCCGTCCTGGGCGGGACCGACCACGACGTCGTGGTCGACCAGAGCATCCCAAGCGGCGCGCAGATCTTCTGCCGTGAGGTCCGGGCAATCGGTGCCGATCACGACCACACCGGTGCATCCGTCGGCGAAGGCGTCCGCGAAGGCCCGCGACATCCGTGCGCCGAGGTCACCGCCGCCTTGAGAAACCGTCCTCCAACCGGGCCGGAGCCATGGCGCGATCTCTGTGGCGGCGTCGTCCGGAGCGAATCGGAGTTCCACGTCGGATCCATCCGGCGATCCGGCGATCCGGGCGAGCGTCCCGGTGACGAGTTCCCGGTGGATATCGAGCGCCGCTTGGTCCCCGAGCGTCGCCGCGATGCGGGTCTTCGCGATCCCTGGGCGGGGTGCTTTGAGGAAGACGAGCAGGCGTCGGTGCGGCATCGCGAGACAGCTTGTAGACCGAGGTGGATACGGAGTCGAAAACTGATCGGACCACGGACCCCGGTCTGGATCCAGGTGACAAAGTGGTCGGGGTGCGATCGGAAGTGGCGTGCGCGGCGGGTAAAGCAGCGCAGACTGCCAGTCTGCTGTATCGCGGGTTGGCAACCCGCTGGGCGTTGATGTTTCCAGGGCGAACGGATCGCCGCTGCCCTGGCCGGCTACCCGCCGGCGACACGGCAGCCAGTCTACGTTACGAGTGCCCGCCATTTCCGACCGCCCGGATGTGCGGTCGGTCAGCGGTCCGGGGTCGTCTCCAGAGCGGCGGGGCGTTCCGTTTTCCGTTCCGTTCCGGGCTTGCCGTCTCCGGCGCCCCGATGCTCGCCTGAACGTTTGGATGCGAGCTGTTCCTTCAGCCAGAGCTCGAATTGCGGGCGTTGTTCCGGCGTGAGCTCACCGAGGATCTGCTCGCGGAGGTGGGTGAACTCTTCCTGGGCCGCGGGATCCAGCGGCTCCCACAGCTTGCGGAGCTTTGCTTGGGAGGCGCGGATGTGGGCATCGATGCGCTGGCGTTGCTCGGGCGTGACCTGCGCCCGGCGCTCGGCGCGGCGGAAGATCTCGAAGCGGGCCCAAGCCGACGGCGGGATGAATCCGCGGCGGACGACCTCCTGCTTTTTGACGGTCTTGGCCCGGAGGTTGGCGACGGTCGCGCCGGTGGCGGCGCCGGCGACGAAGACGGCGAGCGCGGCGAGGATGAACTTCCAGGCTTTCACCAGAGGTCCTGTGCCGGCTCGTCCGTTGCCGCAGCCGGGGCGCTGTCGGCGACCGCGAAGAGCTCGGGATCCTCGGTCAGGTCGTTCACCGCGCCCGGTGTCGCCCAGTTGACCGCCACGGCCAACAGCGCGATCGCTCCGCCCGACATCGCTGCCCGCCAGAAGGCGGCGGTCCATTCGGACCAAGGGTCGCGCCGGATGCGTTCCGCGAGGCGCGCCATCACCCGGCGCTCGAAGGCGAGCGGGACGCGGTCCGAAGGGCGGTCGGCTCGCGCCGCACGCAGCAGCTCGGTCTGGAGTCGGTCGATGTCCATCGGTTCAGGTGGGCTGACGCCGCCTTGGCGGCGCGGGTTACAGATACTTCTCGGAGGCGATGTGGCGGAGGATTTTCTTCATCTCCGCCCGGGCCCGGAAAGCGCGCACCTTCACCAGCGGGACGGACCATCCGGTGAGCGCGGCGATCTCCTTCACGCTCCGGTCCTCGAGCTCGAGCAGGGTGATGACCAACCGCGCCGGAGGGGAGAGCTTGTCCAGGACCTTGCCCACCAGCGTCCGCGCTGCTTCGGCGTCGTGGCCGCCCGACGCCGGTGCCGGTGCGTGCCGTTCGAGCCAATCGCTCTCGTCGTCCGAGAGATCGGTCGTGTTGTGTTCCCGGTTGCGCTGGTGGGAACGCAGGAAATCGTAGCAGGTGTGGACGGCCATCCGCATCAGCCAGTGCTCGAACGGCGCGTCGGCGCGCCACGAACCCAGCTTGGAGAAGGCCTTGAGGAAGATCTCCTGCACGATGTCCTGCACCTCGTCCTCCCGTCGCGCATAGCGCCGGGCGGTCCCGAAGAGCCGGGGCTGGTAGCGGCACACGAGCACCTCGAAGCGCGCGGTGTCGCCGGCCAGCACCTCGGCGACCACCTCGGCGTCGCTGGGATCGGGGTTCAACAGGGGAGAAGGTGCCACGGGGACACCGGCGGAAGAAGCCAACTCGTGGGGCGGCGTGGGCAAGGACCATGACCCGCGAAAAAAGCCGCCGCACCCAGGTGCGGCGGCTCTCCAAGCTCGGTCCGGGACGCAGGGCGTCCGGGAAACCGGAGCGCCGGGATCACTTCTTCTCGGCCTTCTTCTCCTGCTGACCGCGCTTGCCCGGGCCTTTCTCGAGGCGTTCGAGCTGTGTGGTCTCCTTCTCGGTCAAGGTACCGGCAGCCTTCTTGGCCTGCAGTTCCTTGAGCTTGGCGGCGCGCTTCTCCGCCATCTCCTTGCGCTTCGCCTCGCGCTGTTCGGGGGTGAGGCTGGCGGCCTCGTCGCGCTTCTTGGCGACCTCTTCCTTGGCGACGCCCGTGGTCTTCTTCGCAGCGGCAGCGGTGTCTTCCGCGCGGACGAAGGCGGCTCCGCCGAGGAGCAGGCCGCTGATGATGAGGGAACGGATGATGGACTTCATAGGTAGCTGGTGTGTTGCTGTGTGTGTCGTGGCCGGCGATCCCGCCGGTTCTGGCAAAGGTGACGAACGGCAGGAACGACTGGTTACAGCGGAGTTCGATCCGATCAGGAGCGGGCCCGGGCATCGACAGGCGCCGGATCTCCCGGAAGATTCCGTCCGATGTCGCCGAGCTCCGTCACCGTCCGCGTCCCCGCTTCCACGTCCAACCTCGGTCCGGGCTTCGACACCTTGGGCCTCGCGCTCCGGCTCCACAACCGCGTGACCGTGGAGCGCACCGCGGGATCGGGCCTGACGGTCCTCGGTGCCGGGTCCGCGGAAGCGTCCGCCTCCATCGCGCGGATCGTCGGGCCGGTCGCGGAGCTGTTCTTCCGGCGGACCCGGACGAAGCGCCATGGTCTGGCGGTGACCCAGCGCAACGCCATCCCGGTCGGTCGCGGTCTCGGTGCGAGCGCGTCGCTCGCCGTCGGCGTCGCGGCGGGGCTCGACGCGTTGCACGGATCGCCGCTCGGTCGTCACCGGTTGCTCGATCTGGTGACCGAGACCGAGGGGCATCCGGACAACGCCACGCCGTCGATATTCGGAGGGTTCACCGCCTCGACCTTGATCGGGAAGGAGGCGAGGTCGCTGCGGTTCCTGGTCTCCGCGAAGGCGACGTTCGTCACGCTCGTGCCGGACTTCGAGGTGAGCACCCCGGCGGCCCGCGAGCTCGTGCCGGCCCGGTTCTCCAAGGCCGACACGGTCCACGCGATCACCCGCGTGGCGGTCATCACCGCGGCGTTCGCGAGCGGTGACCTGGAGGCGCTGCGCGGATGTTTCGACGACCGCATCCATCAACCGTACCGCGCACCGCTCATCCCGCAGCTGGGCCGGGTCATCCAAGCCGGCGAGAAAGCCGGCGCCATCGGCGGCTGGCTGAGCGGCAGCGGCAGCGCGATCATGTGCGTGACGCTCGTCGAGCCGGAAGCCGTGGGCCGGGCGATGCAGCGCGCGTTGCCGGGCTCCGCGGTCCTCCTTTTGAAGGCGGACCGGCGCGGGTTCGTGGTCCTTGGATGACGGTAGGGACGCGCTGCCGCGCGTCCGTGGAACATGGGGCGGCGCAGCAGCGCATGCCCTGCCATCAGCTCTTCGGCTTGAGCTGCGGGAAGAGGATCACGTCGCGGATGCTCTCCTGGCCGAGCAGCATCATGCAGAGACGATCGATGCCGATGCCGATGCCGCCGGCGGGGGGCATGCCGTGCTCCAGCGCGGTGAGGAAATCCTCGTCGAGCTTCTGATGCTCGCCGCCGGCCTGGTGCTCGAGCGACTCGCGCTGGGCGATGGGATCGTTCTGCTCGGTGTAGCCCGGCGAGATCTCCTGGCCGTTGATGCAGCACTCGAAGACCTCGACCGTCGTCGGGTCTTCTGGCGAGAGCTTGGCAAGCGGCACGAGCTCCTTGGGCAGATGGGTGACGAAGGTCGGCTGGATGAGCGTCGGCTCGACGAGCTTCTCGAAGACCGCGCCGGTGACCTCGAAGTCCTCGTAGCCGTCGGCGATGTCCCCGGAGAGCTTGAGGTCCTCGATGGCGCGGCGGCGGCGCTCGGCAGGAGTGATGTCGAACCAATCGGCACCGGCCTTCTCGCGCACGAGGTCCTTGTAACGGGCGCGACGCCAGCAAGTGAGGTCGATGGTCTTTGCAACGGTGAGCGGTTGGAGCCGGTCCAGCACGCTTTGGAGACGTTGCGCGATCTGCGACGCGTTCTCCGGAAGCCAACTCACGGGCGACTGAGGGTTGTCCGCATCCGTCCGGAGCCGAGCGAGCGCTTCCCCGAGGGCTGCGTGCGCCTGTTGGGCGACCTCGTTCGCCGCTTCCTTGCCGAGCGCGACCGACGCGGCATCGACGGCATCTCGGGCGGCACCGACCAACTCCTTGACCCGGCCTTCGAGCAACGCGCCGAACGAACCTTCGCCGCCTGAGCAGAGCAGGATGCCAGAGACCTCCGCGAGCGCGCTCCGGGCATCCGCGATGGCGTGTCCGGTCTCTGCGCGGCGCTCGTGCCGGACGACCAGCGTCCCGAGCACGTTCTGGGCGACCCGCTTCACCAAGTTCTCCACCGTCTCCATCATCGTCTCGTAATCGCCGTAGGCCTCGTAGGCTTCGAGCATGGTGAACTCGGGGTTGTGCTTACGGCTCAGGCCCTCGTTGCGGAAGTTGCGGCCGATCTCGAACACCTTGTCCACGCCGCCCACCAGCAACCGCTTGAGATAGAGCTCCAGCGCGATGCGCAGGAAGAACTCGCAGCCGAGCGCGTTGTGGTGCGTCTTGAACGGTTGCGCCGCCGCACCGCCGGGGATGGCCTGCATCATCGGCGTCTCCACCTCCACGTAGCCGCGCTCGTGGAAGAACGCGCGGATCTCGCGGAGGATGGCGGACCGCTTCAGGAAGGTCTGCTTCACCTCGTCGTTGGCGATGAGGTCGAGATAACGTTGGCGGTAGCGGACCTCGGTGTCGGCCAGTCCGTCCCACTTGTCCGGCGGCGGGCGCAGGGCCTTGGCGAGGACGGTGAAGGATTCGGCCTTCACGCTGATCTCGCCGGCGCGGGTGCGGAACATCGTACCTTTCACGCCGATGAAGTCCGCGAGGTCGAGATGGCTGAAGACCTCGAACTGCTCGTCGCCGAGCGCCTGCTTCTGGGCATAGACCTGCACGCGGCCGGTGACGTCCTTGAGGTCGATGAACTGGCTCTTGCCCATGTCGCGGTGCGCGGAGATGCGCCCGGCGAGGGCGACCGCCTGGCCCTCGGTGATCTCGCCTTTCTCGAACTTCTCTCGCGCCGCGCCGCAGCCGATGATCTCTTCCGGCTTGCGCTCGAAGCGGTTCGGATAGGGGTTGATGCCCTTCGCGCGGAGCGCGGCGAGCTTGGCCTTGCGCTGTTCGATGAGTGAATTCGTGTCGTCCATGTGCGTGTGCGTGTGCGTCCGGGAGGGTGTTTTTTCAGGCCCGCCTAAGGGACCGGGAAAGTATGCCCTCATGGCGCCGGACGCGCAGTGAAGCACGCCACGGCGCACAACGGCAAGCGGCGGAGCGCGATCCGAAGTGGCGGGCACGACGGGCATTCGTAGCGCAGAGTTGAACTCTGCTGTATCGCGGATTTGGAATCCGCAGGCGCTGCGACCGGTGCCCGTGTCGGGCCTTGCCGACGCCCTGCCGAGTGCAACTCCGCGACACAGCAGATTAAAAATCTGCGCTACGAGTGTACGCCACTTCCGATCGTACCCAGCGCGATTGGGGCCCGCGCGGACCCCGTGGTGGGCGACCACCCGATCCGGGCCCGTCCTGCTGCCGCGGATCTGATCAGTAGTACGTCGTCCAGTTGCCGGAGTGCTGCCACTTCACGGTCGCGCGGTTGTGGGTCTCGACGTGGCCGTCGGCGAAGGCGCAGTTCACGTTCACCACGTACTTCCCGTACGGATGCCCGGCGACGGCTTTGAGCGTGTTCGTCTGCTGGTGGCCTTCCGCGAGGCAGAGGTCGGAGATGATGGGCTGCGTCGCCGGCACCGGATCCTCCAGCCGCGTGGGCCAGCCGGCCGGCTCGCGGACCGATGTGCCCGCGGTCTTCGCGGTGGGGAAGAGCTCGCCGTTGTCGTCGAGCGGGCGCGGCACCCACCAGCAGTGGCGGATGATGGCGAAATTCACGAACTGCCGTCGGAAGTACTCGTTGAGGTCGGTGATGGTGACGAGGTCGCGCTTCTTGTTCTTGCGGAACCAATCGTTGGCGTCCTGGAACTCGCCCGGCCGGACCGGGCAATGCCACATCGCCACGGTGAGCCCGAAACGCTCGAGCCCCGGCGCCATGTCGATGGAGACGTCCCACGGGTTGAGGCCGGTGCGCGGCATCTTGAAGGCCGGCAGGCGGCCCTTCGGGTCCTCGTTGGCGTAGAGGTTCGAGGCCAATCCCCATTGGCGATAGTTGGACGTGCAGTTCGTGACCTTCGCGCGGAACTTCGCCTTCGCCAGCGCGGGCAGGAGCATCCCGGCCAGGACGGCGATGATGGCGATGACGACCAACAGCTCGATGAGCGTGAAGGCATCGGCTCGGAGCGGTCTTTTCATGGGGCTTCCGTGAGTCAGTCCGAGCGGGGAGAAGAAGTCCAGCCCGCGTCCGGCTCCCGGTGCGATCAGAAGTGGCGGTCAGTCGAGGTGGTATGAGGGAAGATCCCGGTAGGCGTGCCTGAGGAGGTCGGCGGCTACTTCCTACCCATGGAGGTCGCTGGCAGGACAGATGGGGTCGCGCGGCAGCGCGGACCCTACCC
>CAIWVP010000170.1 GCA_903916195.1 uncultured Verrucomicrobiota bacterium
ACCGGCACCGGCGCGAACCGGACCTACACCCCGAAGGCCGATTTCAACGGCACCGATTCGTTCACCTTCAAGGCGAACGACGGCAAGCTCGATTCCGATGTCGCCACGGTCACCGTCGTCGTCACCGCGGTGAACGATGCGCCCAAGGCGGTAGCGCAGGTGGTCACGACCTCCGAGGACACCGCGGTCGCCATCAAGCTGGCCGGCACCGACGTCGAGAACGATGCCCTGACCTTCACCATCGTCGCCCAGCCGAAGAGCGGCACGCTCACCGGCACCGGCGCCAGCCGCACCTACACGCCGAAGGCCGACCACAACGGCACCGATAGCTTCACCATCAAAGCCAACGACGGGAAACTGGACTCCGAGGTGGCGACCATCGCGATCATCATCGCCGCGGTGAACGACGCGCCGGTCGCGGCCGCCCAGTCGGTCACGACCCCCGCGGGCACGCCGATCGCGGTCAAGCTCGCCGCCACCGACGTGGAGAACGACACCCTGACCTTCGCCATCGTGGCCGTTCCCAAGAACGGCACGTTGACCGGCACCGGAGCCAGCCGAACCTATACGCCGAAGAACGACTTCAGCGGCACCGACACGTTCACCTTCAAGGCGAACGACGGCAAGGCGGACTCCGATGCCGCCACCGTGACCATCAAGGTCACGCCGGTGAACCGCGCGCCCGTCGCCATCGCCCTGGTTGCCACCGGCACCGAGGACACGGCGCTCCCGATCCGCCTCGAAGGCACGGACGCGGACGGCGACGTGCTGTCCTACACGGTCGTCGCCGGACCGAAGAACGGCAGCTTGGCCGGCACCGGCGCGGCCCGGACCTACACGCCGGGCTCGAACTACAACGGCACCGACAGCTTCACGTTCAAGGTGAACGACGGGAAGCTCGACTCCGTCACCGTCTCGGTCGGCATCGTCATCGCCGCCGTGAACGACGCCCCGAAGGCCCTCGGTCAAAGCCTCGCCACCGTCGAAGGCAAGTCCCTGACGCTCCGTCTGTCAGGTACCGACGTCGAGAACGACCCGCTCACCTACATCGTGGTCGCTCCACCCAAGAACGGCGTGCTCCGGAGCGGCCTCCTCGGCTCCGCCGCGGCCCCGCGGACGTATGTGCCGAACGCAAAGTTCTCCGGAGCCGAAACCTTCACGTTCAAGGTGAACGACGGGAAACTCGATTCCACGGTCGAGACGGTGACCATCAACGTGACCCGCGCCAACAAGGCGCCCGTGGCCATCGCCCAGAAGGTGACGACCGCCGAGGACACGGCGTTGAAGATGACGCTGGCCGGCACCGACGAGGACAAGGACCCGTTGACCTACCTCATCGTGGCGCAGCCGAAGAACGGGACGCTCACCGGCACCGGCTCGACCCCGTTGTACACGCCGAAAACCGATTTCAACGGGACGGACAGCTTCAAGTTCAAGGTGAACGACGGCGCGGCGGATTCCGACGCGGTGACGGTGGAGATCACGGTGACACCCGTGAACGACGCTCCGGTCGCCGTCGACCAGGCCGTGACGACGCCCCAGTCCAAGTCGATCACATTCAAGTTGAACGGCACCGATGCCGACAACGACTCGCTGAAGTTCACGGTCCTTACCCCGCCCCAGAACGGCATCCTCCGCGGCTCCAACGCCGCCGAGCGCAGCTACACGCCGAAGACCGGCTTCAAGGGCACCGACACGTTCACGTACAAGGTGAACGACGGGAAGCTCGACTCGCCCGTGGCGACGGTGACCGTCACGGTGACACCGAGGGTCACCACGACATCCGACGACTTCCGTCTCACGATCCGGATGGTGCCGGACGCCGTCGACCTTGGCGGGGCCTCCGAGATCCCGGGCGGCGGCATCCGTAAAGCGGTGGCTCCAGTCTCGGCACCGCTCCTTCCGAAGCTCCTCCTGCAGGCGCCGGTCGGCAGCACCGGCGTGATCGAATGGTGCGAGCACCTCGGCGGGGACGCCGATTGGCAATCCTTGTCGCCGGTGACCGTCGGCCCGTCCGGTGCGGTCGCGGTCGACGTGTCCGCCGGACAGGCGACCGGATATTTCCGCTTCGTCACGGAGTGACCGAAGATACGTGATACCAGCAGGGCGGACCTTCGGGTCCGCCCTGAAGCCGGAACGCTTGGAAATCCGGGGCCTTCCCGTCCACGGCTCGGTCGGCCTGCACTGGGCTGTGGCCGCTTCCCGGAGAGGGCTCGCCGAGCGCTCCGGTCGTCCCCGATGGCACCAGAATGCTTGGAGGCGTTCCGCCTGTCGTGAACCGACGTCGCATGGGGCTCAGCCACGGCTGCCTTCGGACCGACTCAAGGCAGCCTCCCATCTCCGTGCGACCATCGCCGCCCCGATGGCGACCCCGCTCGAAGCCACGGTGAAAAGGAGGGCCATGAAAAATCCCGCCGGCCGGTCGTCTTTGTCGCCGAACATAAGGATGATGACGACTGCTCCGGCCACGAAACCGATGATGGTTATCGCGCAGCGTCTGATGGCTCGCAACGCATCCACGGTCACCTGCGAGACCACCCCATTTTTCTCGCATGCCCGAACAGCCCGGATGCCCGGTAGAGCGCCACGAAGAACGGGATGGAACCCACATAGACATACGCCAAGAATGGATCCTTGAAGTAGATCTCGAAGGTTGTGGCATGGGCATTCCTGCCCTCGATGTGCGGTTCCCAGAGCATGAGAGCGAGGGAGCCGATGCCGATGAGCACGACGGCAGCCTGGAGAAATGATGCTGAGATCCGCCGCATGGATATCGTTCTCGGTTCTATGTGGATAGAGGACCTTGAGCGTGTGGCAACGCCCAAAAGTCGTCCGATCCGTCCTGACCTTGGTTCCGATGCCCGCGCTCGCGATCAGGGAGGGCTCCTTGGACAGGGTGAGGTCGCTCTCGCCAAGACGACCGTCCTCACGCCGCGACCCATTCTTGGCGGCACGCCCGGGCGGCGATGCGTTCCAAGCACTCCTCGACCTCGTCGATGATGTCGTCCGGTGTCGACGTGCCCGCGGTGATCCCGACGGTGCCGGTTTCGTCGAACCATCCCTCCTGCAGGTCCGCCGCGGTCTCGACGTGATGGACCCGGTCGCACAAGCGGGCGCAGGTCGCGACCAGTTCCCGGGTGTTGTTGCTCTGGGTCCCGCCGATGACGATGACGACATCGCAACGGGACGCGAGGTCCTCAGCAGCTTGTTGGCGCTGCTTCGTGGGTTGGCAGACGGTGTCGCGGTAGGCGACCTCCGAGTCCGGGAAACGCGATCGCAAAGCCGCCACCATGGCGCGCACCCGGGCGACCGGTTGCGTGGTCTGCGACACGACGCCAAAGCGCGGTCGCGGAGCCACCGCGTCGAGGTCGGCCTCGGACAAGATGACGTCGCAACCCGGATGGTCCTCGGTCAGACCCCGCACCTCCACGTGCCCTCGTTGCCCGATGACGACCGGATGGAACCCGTCCCTCACCAACGCCGCCAGTGAGCGATGGGCGTGGTGCACCAGCGGACACGTGGCCTCGACCACGGTGTGCCCCCTGCCCCGCACCTCGGCGATCAACCGGTCGCTCGCGCCGTGGGCGGTGATCATGACGGTCGGCGTGGCGAGCGCCTCGGTGCTGCGCTCGAACCGGACGCCGCGCTCCCGTAGATCCTCGACGACCGTCGCGTTGTGGACGAGGTCGCCGAGGACCGTGATCGGCCGACGGGCCGCTTCGGACTTGGCGAGAGCGATGGCGTCGCGGACGCCGAAACACATCCCGAGATGGTCAGCACGGAGGATATTCATGGAATGCTTTGTCCTGCAGAGTCACTGGTCGCACAGATGCGGAGAATCTCAAACAGAGGCTCATGACCGGCGCGCCTGCGCGACGATCTGCTCGAGGACCCCGATGTAGGCCTCGAAAGCCCTCCGGCCGGCGGCGGTCAACGAGCACGTCGTCAGGGGGCGGCTGTCCCGGAACGATTTCGTGACCCCGACGTAGCCGGCTTCCTGCAGCGTGCGGATGTGCGACATGACGTTGCCGTCGGACATCGCGAGCGCATCCCGCAAGTCGGTGAACGAGAGCTCCGGAGCCGCGGCGAGCAGCGACATGATCGCCAGCCGGCCCTTCTCGTGGATCACCCGGTCGAGCTGGAGGAACGGCCCGGGGTTCACTCGGAGGTCCCCTTCTCCGTTGCCCTCAGGTAGAGCCCGTACGCGAGATGCCCGAACCCGAAGGTCGCGCCCATCACGAGATGCGCGCCCCGGAACGAGGTGAGCGCCGCCGGCAGGATCGGTCCCGTAAGCACCAAAAGACCGCCCAGCAAGACGAATCCCCAACCGAACCAACGGATCCCTCGCGGCATGAAGAACCCGGCGGCGTGCAATCCCAGCCCGTGGCAGACCATCCAGACCGTCGGCACGCCCGTCGCGATCCACCGCTCGTCACCGGATCCCGACCGGAGGAAAACGACGGTGATCGCCACGCCGGCGACGACCACAGGCAGGACGGCTTGGGCGACACGCCGGGTCGGCGGGGTCCAGAACGGCTCCGCCGCGCCGATCGCCTCGCGCCGGATCAGCGCGGAAGAGATACCGACTACGACCACGGCGGTGCCTACCCAGAGGGCCAAGAATCCTGGAGCCCCCGCCAACGGAACAAACCAACCGACCGCAGCCGCCACCACGCCGAGCCCCCCGGCTGCCAGCATCATCGGGGCGAGAGCGCGCCGATAGATCGCCGCCCGCTCCATCAACGTCCGGATGGTCTGGAGATGCTCGCGCGCGGCCGCTTCGTTCATGCATTCACTTTGCAACACAGAGTAGATGCGTCAACGAAGATCTGCACAGGCGCGGAGGGGTACCGGTCGATCGAACTTTCCAGGGAAGGACTGACCTGAGGCGTCCTCCTTGAAGCCGTCGCCGAGACTGCCGATGACCTGAAGCCGAGACCATGCCCCCCCCCGGCGGCGCTCCTATTTCGCCGGCGCAGCGGACGTTGGCGGCGGCGGGTCATAGACCACGACGGACGCGCTGGGTATCTCACCCGGCGCGTAGCCTTCGCCCGGCGCGATGGTCACCGCGGTGACGCGGCTCTCGTGCGGCTTGCCCTCCCGAGGGACCAGTTCCACCACCAGCTCGGCTTGGCCGACCGGAAAGACCACCTGCGTGCCGTTCGCGTTGCGGACGGTGAAGTCCCGCCCGGCGCGGGCCGCCTCAGCTCCCGGGCTGGTGGTCCAGTTCGCCGTCAACGCCCGGTCCAGCCGCCCCGTCCGGACGAACTTCAGTCGCGCTGGCCGGCCGTAGCGCGCATCCGCCACGTCGGGCTGCGCGCTCACCGACACCGTGGTGCCGAGCGCTGCCGAGGCCGTCGCCCAGGCGTCCTCGAACTCATCCCATTCATCTGTCTTGCCATCGGGACCGTCGGCCCAGGCGCGGTAGCGGTCGACGCCGTCGACGCGGGGATCCACCGGATAGCTGAACGTCGCGAAGCCCGTGGCGTCCGTGTCCGCGGACAGCCGCTGGGGATGCCGGCTGCCGGGCAGCACCTCCAGCCAGAGGCGCCGACCTTTGATGGGTTGTGTTCCTTTGAGTCGCGAGGATGGCGTGGGTTGGATTGCCAACCGCGCGCGGACCGAGAGCATCCCTGCCACTTTCGGGCGCTCAGGCCGGCCCAGCACGATTTCTTCCGCCCCGATGAACCGTCCGTCCGGGAACACCCGGAGGCGGACCCGTTCCACCGCGCCGGCCGGCTCGAAGCCATCCGCCATCACGGTGGTCGCGCGCAGGTTCTGGAGAGCGGGCTCGGTACGGGGTCCGAAAGACGGGTGGCGTCCGCCCTTGATCCGCCGTTGGGCGCCGAAGTCGAAGGCCGTCTCGGACACCGCGTTGTCCAGCACGGCGACGTCACGACCGTCGAAGCGCGGCATCGCCGGCTGTGCGGCATCGTCGAAGACCGTCTCCGGGGCGACCTTGTGGAGCACGCGGAACCGGGCGTTGGCTCCGGGCCCGGGGTTCGCCACGTCGAACTGGGACCGGGGCCGGGCGGTGATCCAATTGCCCGAGAAATCGAGCCGGTCGAGCACGCCGTTGACGATGAGGCCCGAGGCGTCCCGGGAATACTGCTCGCCCAGCACATCGCCGGGGCCGATATCCCGGTAGAGTTTCATGGGCAACCGTCCGACGAGCCGCACGCTGTTGCCGCTCACGGTGAAGCCGCTCTGCTGCGGATACTTGCCGGCGGTGCCGCAATACATCGTGGTGCCCACGTCGAGGAGGACGGAGTTGGTCACCTCGAGCGGCCCGGTGATGCCCGTGTCCACGTTGAGGCCCGCGCCGGCGTTCAGCACCACGTTGTCGGCGAACACCACCCGTCCGCTGCTGAAGCCTCGACCGTCCCATAGCGTCCCGCCCGCCGTGCCGAAGCCGATGGGAGCCCCGTGGGCCGGGATGCCCCGCACCTGGCACCGCCGCACCAGGATGAGCCGACGCTTCGGGTCGTCGAGCGACGCTTTGGGCGTGTCCGCCGTGATGGCGGCCTGGGCCATCACCATGGTGGCATAACCCCAATAGACCGAGTGCAGCCCCGAGATCTCGCAGTCTTCCACCACCCACGGGGCCGCATCCCCGTCCTCGGGCGCCTGGCCCTCGTCGATGGTGAACACCGTGAGCGGGAAGATCTCCACGCCGGAGGGGCTGTCCCCGGGCATCTGCGGCATCAACCCGTGCGCCCCGTGGTTCCGCACGATCACCTTCCGGATCCGGCCGGTGCGCGCCCGGGCCCACAGCGGCGAGTTCTTGTAGCCCCGGAGATAAGCGGTGGAGTTGTGGTCGGTCTGCGCGTCCCAATTGCCGTCGAAGGTCATGTTCTCCGCGACGAACCGGCGCAGATATTCCTGGTTCCGCGCGAGGTCCACGACGGACACGTATTGATAGCCGCGTGGATCGCTCCCCATCGGATAGTTCGGCTTGAGCTTCAGCACGACATCCTCGGGGCGCGCGCCGTGGCCGATCATCGACAGCCGGAACGGGCTCGGCTTCGTGGCCGCCGTGTTCACCGGCTCGGTGAGATACTCGCCGGGCAAAAAATGCAGCGTCACGTCCGGGTCGGTCCCCGGGCGGCTGCTCAACAGCACGCGGCTGACGAAAAGGACATCCCAGCGGCGGGCCCGTTCGGCGGTGGAACCGTCCCCGGTGCCGGTCGGGGAGAACCAGACGTTGGTGGCAGCGGAAGACCGGAACGCACCGACCAGCAATAGGGCGAGGAGGAAGATCCGTTTCATGCGGTGCATCGGACCTCAGCTGCCCGCGGGCGTAGGTTCACTTCCCGCCGGGGCCGTAGCCGGCGGCCGGCCGGCCGTCGTCATCCAAGTGGCGGGTGCTCCAGAGCAGGCCGCGGGCGACGAGGTCGAGATAGCGCGGGTCGGCCACCGTGGCGTTGTTGTGACCGATGCTGGTGGAGAAGACGCGCGCCTTCTTCGGTCCGTATTCGTGGGCCCACACGACCGTGGCGTCGTTCTGGCCGGGCCGGTCACCTGGCTCTTGCTTGCCACGGGCGAGCGCCTTCGCGCGGCCCCAGACCTGGATGTTGTTGTAGAGCTCTTCGTCGATGGTGGTCCAATCGGCCAGCCCCTTGGTGATCGGGTGCGCCGGATCGAGGTAGGCGATGGCGATCGGCTTCTGCGGACCGTGGCCGCTGGATTGGAGGCCAAGGTAATCGAACCAGAAGGCGTGCGGCGTGCCGGTCTTGGCCGGGTCGTTGGGGTCGCCGATGCGGTAGCTGTGCATCGCGCAGTGCAGGTTCACGCCGGCGATGCCTTCGCGGTGCGGCTTCAGCACGCCTTCGACGACCGCTGGCTCGCTGATGTCCGAGCCGCACTCGTCGTGGATGACCACGTCGTATCCCCGCGCGTAATCCGGATTGCCGAGGATGGGCAACGGCGGCTTCGTGCTGCTGTCGGGCGAGTAGATGATGTCCACCGTCACGTTCGCCCGGGCCTCGAGCCCCGCCTTCAAAAGGTCCTTCTGCTTGGCGTAGTCGTGGCAGCAACCGCCCGCGATCAGCAGCGCCCGGAGCGGCTTCACCGCGGGCTCGGTGCCGGGCTTGCGCTTGTATGCGGTGAGGACGAATCCGCTGTCCTGGCTGGTCTTGAACTCGGTTGGTCGGCCCCCTTGGAATGCGTAGTTCGCGCGCCAGCCGTCCGCGGTCAGCTCGACGATGGACGCCAGTTCGCGTCCGACGTTCTGGCCCTCCGTCTCCGTCGAATCCATCGTCGCCGGCGACTTGGTGAAGTCCACGGTGAACTTGCCCTTGGCCGTCTCACCGCCGTTCTCGAACACGTACGAGCCGTCCTTGAGCGTCATCACGATGCCGTCGAAACCGGTGCCCGACACGTCGGCGCCGTTCATCTCGGCGGACTTGATGACCCAGGTGCCGTTGAACGAGCTGAGATCGGCCGCGAGCAAGGACGACGCGGCCAAAAGGAGGGAGAAAAGGAAGCGTTTCATGGACGGGACGGCACCCTGATCCGGATCCGAACGCCCGGTCAGCAACGTTTTTTCGCGACGTCGGACGGGATCGGAGCCTCGCCTACCGGGTCACGGCTTGAGGATCTCGGTGGCGCGGACGAACTGGGCTCGGTCTCCGGGCGCGAGGAAGGGCGAGAGGTCCACCTCGGAGAAATTGCCCGTCACCTCGCCGGCCGACGTCCACACCGACAGGTCGGCCGACTTCTCGATGCGGTAGCGGTGGCCATCCAGAGCGAGCAGGCCGGGCTTGCCGGACGCGATGAAGAGCGTCGGCTTGAAGCGGGAGGGCGAAGGTTGGATGTCGAAGAACACGACCCCGGTCCCGACCCCGATCCCGAAGCAACCAGTGCGATCGACCTGATAATAGACAGCGTCAGTGCCATAGGTCCGAGGCAGAGGAACGTAGGCCAACCAATTGCTGACGTAAGCCAATGATCCCAGCGCCAGTCCCTTCGGATAGCCAGGGACGGGAAAACCGGGACGCTGATTGTAGGCAGCATTCGGGGGATGGATGTTTTGACCAAAACCAATACCTACCCACGGGAAACTGACTGGCTGCCCCTCTTGGACTTCGGCGTGATACGGAGGCGGCACAGAGGTCCCAAAGCAAGGCCGCCCGAGGGTCAGCCCATGGAAGTAATCCAAATTGCCCGGCAATGCTGCGGTGCCGAGCAAGACTACAAACGTGCTGGAACTAACCCTTTCGCCAAATATGGCAGCTTCCGCGGCTTCATAGGTCGCTCCAAGGGTAACATCCCACGCTCGAACTGTAATAGTCACCGTTTCACCTGGCTCGGCATCGGGAATGGTCAAAATTCCAAAGGAGAAAGTGCCAAGTGAAGCCAGCGTGTTTTTCGATGTGTTCAGCACAATCCCCTTGTAGAGAATCTCAACTCGACCGACCTCCACCGATAGTCTTGTGTAATCTCCTGCAAGAATCGGGTTAACCTCTGAGTTGTTGTATGCGTCAAAGGCTCCTTGCGCCGCCGCCCCGAAGCCCGACCACAGGCACAGCACCAACCCGGCCCAAGCCGCCCAGCGCCGCTGCGTCGCCGCCCAACCGCGGGCACACGGTCCCGGCGCGGGCGAAGGAATCGGGGTGAGGTGCGAGCGCATGGCGGAGGGCTGTCTTCAACGTGGCCAGTGAAGCGGCTGTGTCAAGGGGACGGCTCGAAGTCAGGTGTGATCAGAAGTGGCGGTCAGGTTGGCGGATGGAGCGCAGCCCGGCAGGGTGTGCGGTCCATGTGCCTGAAGGCGGAACTCCCGATGACGCGGGAAGAATTCACGGACGGGCGGCAGCCCGTCCCTACCATCGTGGGTAGGGTCCGCGCTGCCGCGCGACCCCACATGTCCTGCCAGGGACCTCCATGAGTAGGAAGTAGCCGCCGACCTTCGCGGGCACGCCTACCGGAATCTCCCTTCATACCACCCCGACGGACCGCCACTTCTGATCGCACCCCTTGAAGTCGGCGCCGGCAGGGCTTGTCCGGTCCGCCCCAGCCGAGTGATGACAAGGTTTCGCTTGGGGTCCAGGCCTGAGCTCGGCCCCGCGGTGGAGCGCGGCGCTGCCAAACCGTAGGCTGGGAAGCTTCGGAGGTACGCCGCCCGGTCGGACGTCTTGCGCGGACCGCAGGATTCTTGCTGCCATCCCGGCGTCCCGGAAGGAAGCTCCGCCCATGCTTCGCGCCCACCGGAAGTCCGCCCCCAAGCCCGCCACCGGCGGCCGCTTTGTCATCGTCGCCTCGCGCTACAACGCCAAGCACGTCGACGGCATGGTCCGCGCCGCCAAGGCCGAGTTCGTCGCGGCCAAGGCCGAGGTCGAAGTCGTCCGCGTGCCCGGCGCGTTCGAGATCCCGGTCGCCGCGGCGGTCGTGGCCCGCCGTTCCGTCGACCGCCCCCACGCCGTGGTCTGCCTCGGGCTGCTCTGGCAAGGCGAGACGACCCACGCGCAGCACATCGGCGAGGCCGTCACCGACGCCTTGATGCACATCTCGGTCGAGACGGGCGTCCCGATGATCCACGAGGTGCTCACCGTCGCCACCGTCGCGCAGGCCGATGCCCGCTGTCTCGCTCCGGAGACGAACCGCGGCACCGAGGCCGCCCGCACCGCGCTCGACATGGCAGGACTCCTCGCCGGACTGCGAGCGACGGACGACGGGAGCCCGTCCTGACCTTGCCTTCGTAGCCATGGAGACCGCAGTCCAGTCGGCGTCTTGGCATCCGTTGCGACGGTTCACACCCGCCCGCATCGCGCTGGGCCGCGCGGGTGGCAGCATGCCGACCGGTGCGCTGCTGGAGTTCCGATTGGCCCATGCCCGCGCCCGCGACGCGCTGCTGCGGCCGCTGGACGAGGAAAAACTCGCCGCGGATCTTGCCGCCGCTTCCGGCCTGGAAGTCCTGCGGCTGGCCAGCGCGGCCCGCGACCTCGACGAGTTCCTGCTGCGCCCCGACCTCGGCCGGCGGTTGCACGATGCGTCGGTGGAGCGTCTGGACGCTTGGATGAGATCGGCGACGTGCGGACTGGAAAGTCCGCGCTCCAAGGAGACGGGATTCTCCCGTCCGCCCGGGAACCTGCACGATCAGCAGAAGCCCGACCTCGTCATCTGCGTGAGCGAAGGTCTTTCCACGCTCGCCGCGGAGGCCCATGCCGCCTCGGTCGTCGCGGAACTCGTGCCGGCGCTCCGCAGCGAAGGGTGGAGCCTGGCGCCGGTCTGCCTGGTGCGTCGCGGTCGCGTCGCCATCGAGGACCACGTGGGCGAACGGATCGGGGCGCGGCTCGCGCTGATCCTGTTGGGCGAACGTCCGGGTCTCATCTCGCCGGACAGCCTAGGGGCCTATCTCGTCCACTCGCCGCGTCGAGGCAACACCGATGCCGCGCGCAACTGCGTGTCGAACATCAGCGCGCTCGGGCTCACGCCCGCGCAGGCCGCCGCCAAGCTCCGCTGGTTGCTCACCGAGTCGAGGCGGCGCTCCCTGAGCGGCGTGGACCTCAAAGACGAAGCGCCCGCGGCCTTGGCCGCCGCGGGATTGGTCCGCGCTATCGGATAGCGGCGCGCCGGCGGGTTCAGCCGCGCTTCACGCGCGCGACATGGCGGGCCATGCGGTCCATGGCGACCTGGATCTGGTCGAACGCGGTGGCGAAGCAGCAGCGCAGGTACTTCTCGCCGCTCGCACCGAAGGCACCGCCCGGCACGCAGGCGACCTTTTCCTCCTTGAGCAGGCCGAGCGCGAACTCCTTTGCCGGGATGCCCACGCTCTCGATGCACGGGAAGGCGTAGAACGATCCGCGCGGCAGATGGCACTTGAGGCCCATGTCGTTCAGCGATTTCACGATGAAGTTGCGGCGCAGCTTGTAGTGCTCGCGCATGTCCGCGGTCGCCGCCGCGCCGTTCGCCAGCGCCTCGATCGCCGCTTCCTGGGCGATGATGCTCGCGCAGAGCATCGAGTACTGGTGGATCTTCATCATCGCCTCGATGAGCACGGTCGGGCCGCAGGCGTAGCCGATGCGGAATCCGGTCATCGCGTACGCCTTGGAGAAGCCGTGGAGGAAGATGGTCCGCTCCGCCATGCCGGGCAGGCTCGCGATGGACACGTGCTCGCCCTCGAAGGTCAGCTCGCTGTAGATCTCGTCGGTGAGGACCAGCAGGTCGTGCTTCTTCACCACCGCGGCGATCTCCTCCAGCTGTGGGCGCGTCATCGTCCCGCCGGTCGGGTTGGTCGGGAAATTCAGCATCAGCACCTTGCTGCGCGGCGTGATCGCGGCCTCGATCGCGGCCGCGGTGACCGCGAAGCCGTCCTCCGCCTTGCACGCGACCGCCACCGGCACGCCGTGGGCGAGCACCACGCTGGGCGAATAGCTCACGTAGCACGGCTCGTGGTAGATGACCTCGTCGCCCGGGTTGAGCACCGCCCGCAGCGCGAGATCCAGCGCCTCGCTCACGCCGACCGCCACGAGCACCTGCGTCTTCGGATCGTACTGCACGCCGAAGTTCTGGGCGACGTTGCGGCTGATGGCCTCGCGCAGCTTCAGCAATCCGAGGTTGGACGTGTACTGCGTCCGGCCGCGCTCGAGGGCGTAGATGGCGGCCTCGCGGATATGCCACGGCGTGGCGAAATCGGGCTCGCCGACGCCGAGCGAGATGACGCCGGTGGTGTTCTGGACGAGTTCGAAGAAATCGCGGATCCCCGATCGGGGGATCCCGGCGACATGGTTCGCGATGAAGGTGGGACGGGACGTGGACATGGGAGAGAAACGCTGGCGATGGAGGTAAGCGGACGGGTGCACACGCGGGAAGTGGATTCTCCCGGTGACCGTCTGCGTTCGCGTCGAGTGCCGGCTCAGCCGCGATGCAGACGTGAAACGGCGGCAGCAGCTCGGCCCGAGGAGGCGGGAGCTGCGGCTGCGAAAGCGGACGACGCGCGTTTCATGTCGGATTCATTTCGTCCGGTTTTCCGCCTTCGAAGTCAAGCCCGGGCTCCTTGACGCTCCCCGACGTTGCGAGCTCGAAGCGGTGGCTCCGGCGGAGGCGCGGATCGGGCGTCCGTCATGCCGGTCCCAGTGAGCCGTGTCTCTACGGGATCTCCGCCGGTGGCCTCAGCCCTTTGCAGGCCTCGTCTTCCGCTCGAAATAGACCATCGTCGAGAGCAGGCAGAACACACCGAAGCCGCACATGAACCAGGTGAAGCCCTGGAAGAACGCGAAACGCGACATCGAGCTTGCTCCGAGGTCCTTGAAGATCTGCACGCCGACCGATCCCGTGTATCCGATGGCGTCGGCGAGGTAGATGGCGAAGACCGCCGTGCCCGCGACGCGTGTGGAAGCCATCAACCGGTCGAACAGCACCGAGCCATAGGGCACGTAGGTGAGGTACGACCCGAGCCCGGTGAGGGTCATCCACCAGAATCCCGAGATCAGCTTCGCCTGCAGGAGGACGGTCGAGAAACCGAGCAGCGCCACCCCGCCGGCCATGATGCCCAGTGCGCAGAGCAGACCTCGGCGGTTGTCCTTCACGAGGTTGAGCAGCGCGAGCACGCCCATCACGCCGAAGGTCACCAGCGTCTCGGTCTGCGTGATGATCGCCTTGTTGGCTTTGTACGGGTAGCCGAGGCCGTCGAAGATCTCGACCTGGTAGTTGTCCCGGAAATCGCGGTAGGCGGTCAGGAAGAAGTACGCGACGCAGAGCAACGCCAGACCGAAGGCGAACTGCTTCATGAAAGCCAGGCGGTCCGCGCCCTTCATCGGCTCGCGGCCGGTGCGCTCGGCGACATCGGTGACGCTCGGGCGCGGCAACTGGTCGAGCAGCCAGACCGACGCCAGGAAGACGGGAAGGAAGTGCGCCCCGACGATCGCCGGCATCCAGCCCTCGCTCACCTCGCCCATCGCGCCGCCGATCGCCGGCCCGACCACCGGCAGCAGCGACCACCATTGTGCGACCGCGCCTTCCATCATGGCGCGGCCGAAATCCTTCACCACGCCGCTGGCGATGATGAACGACAGGCTCAGCCCCGCGAGCAGGATCTCCGAGGTCCGGCGGCCCTCGAGGTACCAGACGACCAATCCCCAGACCATGCCGAGCGGGAACCCGTTGAGGAAGATGGCCACGACCTTCCAGTCATCTGGTAGGATCCCGTAAAGCACGAGCGCGGCCTGGGCGCAGCCGATGAGCAGGAGGAGCAACCGCGCGCGGCGGGCGGGCGTGACCTCGGAGCAGACCTTGATGCCCACGTATTTCGAGACCGCGTAGCCGAGGATCTGGCTGATGACGATGGCGGTCTTGAGCGCGATGAGCGTGCCGAGGAAGAACTGCCCCTCGAACTTCGCCGCTGCGAACGGCTTCCGGAACGCGTACATCGCGAAATACGTCGAGAAGGCCGCGAGGATCGCGATGGCCACGAAGACCGGCGCCGGCGCGCGTTCCAGCCAACGGGTGACACGGCCCGCAGCTGCCGGACTTGGATTAGGTTCCGTCATGGCTTCCAAAAGCACACCGCGTTTCGCTGTCCGCCAGCAAGCCGTCAGTCCATCGCACGTGTCACAAGATCGTGACAACCCTTCGGCGGCAACGGCTTCGGCCCCGGTGTGGCGGACAAGATCCGCACCCTCTCTGGCCGCGTGGCACCACCGGTTTTCCCGGGCTCAGGCCAAGAGTGGAAGCGTGGCGACCCACACGACAAGACCGACAATTTTACTTATGCGGGGGCAACCTGAGAGAAAATCCACGACGCAGGCCTTGAGCGAGCCCGGCACCGGCACGGGATCTCCCGACGTCAACGCAGGTAGCAGGTGAACTGGATCCCGAGGTGCGGCGGCGCGGGCTTGATGGCGTCGACCTCGGTCTGGACGAGATGCAGATTTGACGAACCGCCCGAAGTCCCGCCGAAAGGCTCGATCACCACGGACACCCCGGAGTTCGAGGCGGTGGCGACGAACTTCCCCTGCCCGTCCACCCGGCCTCCGTCCACTCCGCGCGGGAACCGGTACTCGACGCTTTGGTTGGTCAACTGCTCCGGCGTCCACGGGGTCTTCACCCAGACTTCTTCTTCCATCCCCCCATGAGGCTCCCCGAGCCATCCGAATAAAAGAACCATCTACCCGGAACTCGCCTTTGCGAAGGCGTCGGCGCGGCGAACCTCGAAATGTGACGTTCTCGTGTCTGGACGATTGACTTTGTGCGACGAGATCTGAACTTGAAGACGTTCTCAGGGTCTCAGCCCTTAGTTTGCCGGCCGGAAAACCGCCGCAAGTGACGGTGGGGGAACGGTCGGGCGTCCAGGTTCGCAACGATCCACGCCATGACGAACAACAACGAGTCCATCACGGAGACTCTCCGTGATCCCGATCATCCCTTCCGCGCCGTCGCCGACCGGCCGAAGAAGGCCCAGAAACACCGCTACGAACGCCGCAAGATCCGCGGGATCTTGAAGATCACCGACTGGTCCGCTGACGCCGACGACGCCTGATCCAGCGACGATCCCAGCGCCAAAGGCTTGCCCGGCGGGCGGGCGGAGCGGAGAACTGGCCCATGCCGTCCCGCGCCGCCCGCGTCCTGCTCGCTATTGCCGCCGCCGTCACCGTCCACGCCGGCGATTGGCCCCGGTTCCTCGGCCCGAAGGGCGACAGCACCTCGGCCGAGACCAACCTGGTCGACACCATCTCCCCCGCCGGATTGCCGGTCGTCTTCGATTCGCCGGTCGGCACGGGATACGCCGCGCCATCGGTGCGCGACGGCAAGCTGGTGCTCTTCCACCGCTTGGCCGATCTCGAAGTCGTACAGGTGCTCGACGCCGCCACCGGCAAGCCGCTCTGGCGCCACGCCTACCCGACCCGATACCAGGACCCCTACGGCTACAACAACGGTCCCCGCTGCGCGCCGGTCATCACCCGCGACCATGTCTACACCTTCGGCGCCGAGGGCAAGCTGACCTGCCTCGACTTCGCCACCGGGGCCCTGGTCTGGCAGCGCGACACCGCGAAGGACTTCGATATCCCCGAGGCCTTCTTCGGCGTCGGCAGCACGCCGTTGCTCGAAGGCGGCAAACTCATCGTCATGATCGGCGGACAACCCGACGCCGGCATGGTCGCGTTCGATCCGGCGAACGGGAAGACGCTCTGGCAATCCGTCGGCGAGAAGAACTGGTCGGGCCGCCCGAAGCTCGATTGGCCGGGCGAGCCGCCGGTGGATTGGCGCCGCTCCGACAAGCAGGCCAGCTACGCCTCGCCCGTCGCCGCGACGGTGAACGGCGAACGCCTCGTCTTCGGCCTCATGCGCCAAGGCCTCGTCGCGCTCGATCCGGCGGACGGCTCGGTGAAGTTCTCCCGCTGGTTCCGCTCGCGCGCCGAGGATTCCGTCAACGCCTCCGATCCCGTGGTCGTGGGCGACCAGGTCCTCGTCTCCGGCGCCTACTATCGCGTCGGCTCCGTCCTCCTCCGGATCGCGCCGGGGAACAAGAGCTCCAGCGAGTCGTGGAAGGGCCTCGGACTGGAGATGCACTGGAGCACGCCGGTGCTCGTGGGCGGACACCTCTACGGCTTCAGCGGACGCAACGAACCCGACGCCGTGCTGCGCTGCGTCGAGTTCGCCACCGGCAAGGTGAAGTGGGAGCGCGACGAACGCTGGGGCAAGCACAGCGCGGAGCAGCCGGCGGTCTTCGGACGCGGATCGTTCCTCGTCGCCGACGGCAAGCTCTTCGCGCTCGGCGAAGGCGGCTTGGTCGGGATCTTCCGGCCGGACGCGGAGAAATGCCGCGAGGTCGGCCGCTGGCAGGTGCCCACCCTGAAGCATCCCTGCTGGGCCGGGCCCGTGCTCTCCGACGGCCGGCTCTATCTCCGCAGCGAAGACCACCTGGTCTGCCTCCGCGTCGCGAAGTGACGGTTCAGGCGGTGAAATCCGCCGCCAGCCCGACGGGCGCCCATTCCGCGAGCTCCGCCTCGGCCGCGGCCAGGGCTTTCCGGCTTTTGTCCAACGCGTAACGGCCCAACACCAAGCGGAGCGGGGATCTGCCGTCCTGCACCATCTTCACGATCGCCGCGGCAGCGCGGTCCGGATCGCCCGGTTGCCGTCCGTCCATCCTGCCGAGCAGTTGCGCGAACTTCCCGCTGGTCGCGTCGTAGTCGGCGATGTGTCCCGCGGCCCGCTCCAGCGAGCGAGCGACGAAGCGCGTCCGGAACGGACCCGGCCGCACCAGCGTCACCTTGATGCCGAGCGGCGCGACCTCGGCACGGACGCCTTCGCTCACGCCTTCCAGGCCGCATTTGGCTCCGCCGTACACGCTGAAGCCCGGGTAGTTCGCGATCGCCGCTGCCGCGCTCACGTTGATGATGTGCCCCGACCGCTGCGACCGCATGACCGGCAGCACGGCGCGCATCACGTGCAACGGGCCGGTCAGGTTCACGGCGAAGTTCTGCTCGATCTGCGCATCGGCGCATTCCTCGAGGGCGCCGACCAGGCCGTATCCGGCGTTGTTCACGGCGACGTCGATCCGTCCCCAGACCATCGCTGCCTCGGCGACCACGGCGCGGATCCGCGCCGGATCGATGACATCGAGCGCGAAGGTGCGGACCGCGTCCGGCGCCAAGGTCTCGAGATCCGCGATCGCAGCGGCGTCCCTCGCGGTGGCGACGAGGCGGTCGCCGCTCGCGACCACGCGTTCCGCGAGCGAACGACCGAAGCCGCTTGAACAACCGGTGACGAACCAGACCCGAGTTTGATCGTTCATAGGAAAATCTTTGCCCGGATTCCAGGCAGTCCACCCGTCGCCCCGATCCACGGCGTGTCAACCCGCCATGATGATGCGGGTGCGACCGGAAGCGGCGGTTCCTTTTGGTGAAGTCGTGTTCGGTCGTGGCGCGGCGCCCGACCTGACATGGTGCGAGGAGAGCTCTCAGCGGTGGGCAAGAATCGATGTCTGCTGACCCAGCCCAGAGATACCGCGGAGTGCGATCGGCTCCGTCGTCGCGAGCAGCCAGGCCGGGTTCACGACGGCAGATGGCTTCGCGGCCAACATTTTTGAAGGACATTCGTCCGGCCGATACTCCATGGGCTCGGCATGGGTCGCGGAAACGGTGCTCACCTTCTTTTCCTGATGATCATCCTGGGGCCCACCGACCCGCGCGCACCGCACGGTTTCGTCCCCATCGCCATCGCCACCGCCATCGGTCTGGAGCTGCCACTGATCCATCGGATCGGCATCCCGGTCACCGGTCCCGAGGGGCATTCTCATGGAATTTCGATATCCTTTGCTCCGCGGCTTGACGCTGACGGGTGCGCTCCGCAAACTCAAACTGCTTAGGGCGGGTGTAGCTCAATGGTAGAGCCCCAGTTTTCCAAACTGGCCACGAGGGTTCGATTCCCTCCACCCGCTCCATTTTTGATACCCGGACCGACGACCGTCCATCATCTCCGACGAGGTTTGGCTTTTGTCCCGACGTTGATCCCGACATTCTCCCACCCGTGGAAAACGCCTCAGCCTCGCGCTCCGGCCCTGCCGCCCTTCCTATCGGTCCCGCTCCTGCTTCAGACCGCCCCGACCTTGTCCGGGCGGTCGCGCTCTATCGCGCGATGGCCACCTCCCGCCGGGTGGACAAAGTCGAGATGGAGCTGGTGAGCCGCGGCGAGGCGTTCTTCCACGTCGGCGGCGCCGGCCACGAGGCGTGCGCGGCGCTGCACGCCCACCTGACGCCGGACGATTGGCTCCACCTCCACTACCGCGACAAGGCGTTGATGCTCGCACGGGGCATCTCTTCCGAGCAGTTCTTCCACAGCTCGCTCTGCACCGGCGCGAGCCATTCCGCGGGCCGGCAGATGAGCGCGCACCTCAGCGCGCCGGACCTGAAGGTGCTCAGCCTTGTCGGTCCCGTCGGCAACAACGCCCTCCAAGCGGTCGGCGTCGCCCACGAGATCGTGGCGGGACGCGGAGCACAGGACGCGGAGCGCGGCACCGCGGTCGTGGTCTGCGCGGTGGGCGACGGGACGAGCCAGCAGGGCGAGTTCCTTGAAGCGGTCGCCGAGGCGGTGCGGTCCAGGTTGCCCGTGCTGTTCTGGGTCGAGGACAACGGCCTCGCCATCTCGACCCGCACCCGCGGGAAGACCTTCTACCAGTTGCCGCAAGGCGATGCCGCGGAGTTCTACGGGCTCCCGGTCCACCGTCTCGACGGACGCGATGCGTTGGCCTGCGACCGCGCGCTCGGCCCGATCGTCGGCGACATGAGGGCTTCACGCGGGCCGGCCCTGGTCGTCTTCCGCGCCGAGCGGCTCACCCACCACACGAACGCCGACGACGAGACCCGCTATCGCGGGAGCGAAGCGATCTCCCGGCTCCGCACCGAGGCCGACCCGATCACCAGGCTCCGCGCGCAGCTGATCGAAGCCGGCGTCCCCGAAGGCGAACTCGACGGCCTCGACGCCGAGGTCGAACACGAGGTTCGCGCCGCGGCCGGACGCGCCCTGGTCGCGCCGGACCCGGTGCCGGACCTCGACGCGCGCCGACCATTGCCGGTCGCGCTCGCCGCGCGCCCGGAGCATGGTGGCGACAGCTCATCGCCGCGGCTCTCGATGCTCGAAGCGTTGCGCGAGGTCCTGCGCCGGCACCTCGGGGCCGACGGACGCGTATCGCTCTACGGCCAGGACATCGAGGACCCGAAGGGCGATGTCTTCGGGCTGACGCGCGGGTTGTCCGACGCCTACCCGGCGCAGGTGAAGAACTCGCCGCTCACCGAGAGCACCATCGCTGGCGTGAGCATCGGGCGGGCGTTGGCGGGTGGCCGGCCGGTGGCGTGCATCCAGTTCGCCGACTTCCTGCCGATCGCCTTCAACCAGATCGCCAGCGAGCTCGGATCGATGCACTGGCGGACGGACGGCGGATGGCAGGCGCCGGTCATCGTGATGGCTCCGTGCGGCGGCTATCGCCCGGGCCTTGGGCCGTTCCATGCGCAGACCTTCGAAAGCGTCATCGCCCACGTGCCGGGCGTCGACGTGTTCATGCCGAGCACCGCTGCCGATGCCGCGGGCCTGCTGAACGCGGCGTTCGCCAGCGGACGCCCGACGGTCTTCCTCTACCCGAAGGTCTGCCTGAACGACCCGGCGCTCTCGACGAGCTCCGACGTCGCGGACCAGCTCGTGCAGCCGGGCAAGGCGCGGTTCCTCACGCGCGGCGACGATCTCACGGTCGTCTCCTGGGGCGCGACCGTCCCGCTCTGCGTCCGTGCCGTCGCCGCGTTGGAGGCCGCGGGCGTCCACGCGGAGCTCATCGATCTCCGCAGCCTCAGCCCCTGGGATAGTGACGCGGTCTGCGCCAGCGCCAGCCGCACCGGACGCCTCATCGTCGTCCACGAAGACAACCTGACCTGCGGCTTCGGCGCCGAGGTGCTCGCGTCCGTCGCCGAGCACGCGACCGCTCACGTCCGTTCTCGGCGCGTCACGCGTCCGGACACCTACGTGCCGTGCAACTACGCGAACCAGCTCGAGGTCCTCCCGAGCCTGAAGCGCGTGCTCGAAGCCGCCGCGGCGCTCTGCGACCTTGAACTGTCGTGGAAAGCCGAGGTGGCGGGCGATGCCGGTGTCTTCGTCCTCGAAGCAGTCGGCTCCAGCCCGGCCGACCAGAACGTCACGGTCGTCGAGTGGAAGGTCCGCGTCGGCGACACCATCAAGGCAGGTGACCTCATCGCGGATTGCGAGGCGGACAAAGCCGCCTTCGATCTGCGCGCGCCGGTCGGTGGCGTCGTCCGCGAGCTGATCGCGGTGGACGAGAAGGTGCCGGTGGGCACGCCGCTCGCGAGGATCCTCGCGGCGGCCTCCGCGCCCGTGATGCCGAAGCGCATCCCGGCGGAACCGCATCCGCTGTTGAAGCCTCGGAGCCCGGGCATCCTACCCGCCCCCGCGGCGGATCGGCGTCACGGCACGGGATGCGCCGATGGTTCCTCTGCAAGCGCGGCCGCCCACGGCAAACAGGCCGGGCTCCGCGACGTCGTCGGGCTTTCGTCCGTCGCCGCATCCCGAGGCGGCCGCATCGTGACCAACGAAGAGCTCGTCCGCCGCTTCCCGGGCCGCACCGCGAACGACATCGTCCAGCGCACCGGCATCGAGTCGCGCCACCTGCTCGCGCCGGGCGAATCGGTGCTCACCTTGGCCTCTTCCGCGGCGCGCTCCGCGCTCCGCGCTTCCGGGCTCACGCTGGCGGACCTCGACGCCATCTTCGTCAGCACCAGCTCGCCGCTCTCGCTCAGCCCGAGCATGGCGTGCCTGCTGCACCACGAGCTGGGCAAGGACGGGGCGGCCAAGGACGTGCCGGCCAGCGACATCCTCGCGGCATGTACCGGCTACCTCTACGCGCTGCAGGCGGCCTATGATTTCTGCCGGTCACGACCGGCGGCGAACATCCTCGTCGTCACCGCCGAGGCGATGAGCACCTTCACGGATCCTGACGACTTCGACACGGCCATCGTTTTCGCGGATGCGGCGACCGCCACGCTCGTCCACGGCCCGGAGTCCCCGAAGTTCGCCACGGCGAAAGCGCTGCTCCACCGCCCTCTGCTCAGTGCCCGCGGCGAGGACGGCACGATCCTGAACCACGGCCGGCGGGACCATCCGAACGTGAACATGGACGGCATGAAGGTCTTCCCGATGGCCGTGCGCCAACTGCTCTCGCTGCTGAAGCAGGCCTGCGCCGCGAACGGTCTCGCGGCCGAGGAGCTCGACTACATCATCCCGCACCAGGCCAACGGCCGGATCCTCGAAGCCGTGGACCAGCGGCTGAAGATGCGGAAAGGTCGCTTGGTGAACCGCGTCCGCAACAGCGGCAACACCAGCAGCAGCACCATCCCGCTCGTCCTCGCCGAGCTGCTCCAAGAAGATCCCGAGGGCAAGGCCGGGCTCTGCGCCTTCGGCGGCGGTTTCACCTTCGGCGCGGCGGTCCTTGAGTTCGTCTGAGCCGGGACGACGCAGAAGCCAGCGGCCCCGGTTCCGGATGGATCGTCGCGGCTGGGAGGGACTGGAAAGCGGGAAGATAGGAAGCAGGTAAACCAAGCCGATGGCCGACCACACCCCGGTGCGGATCCGCTGTTGACGCGGCGGCCCGAGATGCGCTCTTTGGCGACCTGTGCGACCGCCGCTCGAGGACACCTTCATCAGCTGGTCCGTCCCGCCTGTGCAGATGGACGAGCTCTGGTCCGCCGGTTGGTGGTATCTCGGGCCGGTGTTCTTCCGTCGCGCGAGCATCGAGTGGGGCGGACGGCTGGCGCCGCTCCAGCATCTCCGGCTGGAACTGGCGCGGTTCCGGCCGAGCACGAGCCAACGGCGGGTGCTGCGCCGTAACCGCGACCTCGACCTGCGGATCCGACCCGCGGAGGTGGACCTGGAACGCTCCGCGCTCTTCGACCGACACAAGGTCCGCTTCAACGAAGGCGTGCCGCATGCGTTGACCGATTTCCTCGGGCCGAACCCGGCCACCCACCCGGTGCCGGTGCTCGAGTTCGGGATCTACCGGCGCGACCGGTTGGTCGCCGCGAGCTATCTCGCCCGCGGCCATCGCTCGGTCGCCAGCCTCTACTGCGTGTTCGAGCCGGACGAAGCACCGCGCAGCCTCGGCATCTATACGATGCTGCGGGAGATACAATGGGCGACGGAGCAGGGCTGCCGCCTCTATTATCCGGGCTACGCGCTGCTGGAGCCGTCACCGATGGACTACAAGAAGACGTTCCACGGCCTGCAGCTCTACGAATGGGGCGGCGGATGGCGTCCCTTCTCGCGCCAGGTCCCCGGCGACGGCCCGGTCTGGGGCGATTGAACCGGGCTTCGCTCCACGGACGAAGCTTGGCGAGATGCGATCCTTGCCACGTTCCTGGGTCAGCCGAAGAACTTGTCGGCCGTTATGATCGATGTCGCCGGGCGTCTTCAAGATTGAAAGCTGCCAGACAGGGGGGCGACCCGGAAGCTGCTGCGGGCGGGCTTGAGAACCCCAAGCCGTCTTCAAGGCCGCTGGCGACGGGAGTTCACCTCCTGCAGCCGGCCCGCGGGAGGTCGACGGTCCAACGCGCGGATCCACCTCGATCGAACTGCTGATGGTCATAGCCATCATCACCATCTTGGCGGCCTTGTTGTTGCCCGCTCTCAGTGTTGCCCGCCACACCGCGGATCCGGTCGTCTGCAAGAACAACCTCCGACAGCTCGGGATCAGCCTTGAGGTCTATACCGGAGACCACGGCTTCTACCCAAGCGGCGGCCCGCCCACCCCGACCGATCCTTGAGGCCCACAATGGTTCCACCAGCTTGAGGGGGCTGCCGGCCAACGCTGGCCGGACCGAAATTTTCAGCGGGACGGAACACCCCGGCGTGTCTCCTCAGTTTGGGCCTGCCCCTCGTATCAGCGCGGTGGCGGTGTCTTCGCGCGAGGCGAAACCACCGACCAATATCGGGCGCCGGGCAGTTACGGCTACAACGGATCCGGCGCGGCAGGACCCAGATCGACTGCACAGCATGGGCTGGGTGAGACGAGTCGGACCATTTCCGGAGGGACCTTGCAGCCGGTGATCACCCACTCGCTTCGCCCGTCCCAAGTCGTCGCGCCTTCCCGCATGATCGCCTTGGGCGACACCCCCCTCCATGTCGGCGCGGATGACTCCTCCCTGTTGTCGAAACAGACCTACGGCCTGCCCTACCTTTCAGAGGGTCTATCCTATCTGGCGGTCGAGTTGGAGGCGGCGGCGCCGAGCTACGACCGGGTCGCGACAGGAGCCTCAACGGACCGGTCCGCCATGAGAAAACGCCACAGGGCTTGGTGGAACCTCGCGTTCAACGACGGGCATGTGGGGCAGCTCCGAGCCCGTCAATTCTACAACCAAGGCGACCCGCAGCAGAACGTCCTCTGGAACTACAATCACCACCCTCATCAGGCTCGCTGCCGTGCTTGGCTCATCCGCCCCCCTCCCAACGAAAAAGGGCCGGGCTTGCGCCCGGCCCTGAAGGAATCGGCTGCGGTCAGTACTTCATGTCCGCGACCGTGCGGCCGGCGGGGATGAACGGCAGCACGTGCTCGGCGTAGGGCGTCATCACGTTGAGCACGTAGGCGGTCTCCGAGGCGAGCATCCGCTGCAGCGCGGCCTTCAGGTCCCGCTTGAACATCACCTGCTCGGCCGGGACGTTGAAGCTCTTGCAGACGCGGACGTAGTCCGGATAGACCTGCGCGCGGTTCTCGGGATCGCCGAGATAGGTGTGGCCGCGGTTGCCGGCGAAGAAGTTGTCCTCCCATTGCACCACCATGCCGAGGTGCTGGTTGTTGAGGATGATGGCCTTCGCGGCGATCTTCTCGACGTGGGCGGTGGCCAGCTCCTGGACGTTCATCAGGAACGAGCCGTCGCCGTCGATATCCACGACCTGCTTGTCCGGGCGCGCGACCTTGGCGCCGAGGGCGGCCGGATAGCCGTAGCCCATCGAGCCGAGCCCGCCCGAGGTGATGAAGGTGCGCGGCTCGTTGTACTTGTACCATTGGCCCGACCACATCTGGTGCTGGCCGACGCCGGTGGTGATGATGGCATCGCCGCCGGTGAGCTCATGGAGCATCTCGATGACCATCTGGGGCAGGATCACCTGGTCCTCCTGGCCCTTGAGATGGTCCTTCATGTGGTCGCTCTCCAGGATATCGGGCGTCACTTCGTAGTGGAACGAGCCCTTCTTCTTCCATTCAGCAATCTGGGAGTGCCAGCCGGTGTAGGCCTTGTTCGTGCCGCTGCGCTTGGCGAGCAGGAGGTTCAACCGGGTGAGCGCGTCACGGAGATCGCCGTGGACGGCGAGCTGGACGCGCTTGTTCTTGTTGTGCTCCGAGGCGTCGAGGTCGATGTGGACGATGGTCGCGTGCTTGGCGAACTCGCTGAAGGAGCCGGTGACGCGGTCGTCGAAACGCACACCGAACGCGAGCAGCAGGTCGGCGCCGTCCTTCAGGCGGACCATCGGTTCGCTCGGGTCCTTGCGGGGTTCGAACTCGCCGCTGACCGCCCAGTTCGCGACAGCCGAGCCGTGCATGCCGAGCCAGCGCATCGAGAGCGGATGCGTCTCGGGGAACCCGCCGATGCCCATCAAGGTGGTGGTGACCGGGATCTGGGTCGCCTCGGCGAACTTCTTCAACTCCGCCGCGGCGCCGCTGGTGATGATGCCGCCGCCGCAGTAGAGGACCGGGCGCTCGGCCTTCTCGATGAGGCCGATGATCTCGTTGAGCTCGAGGTCGCCCGCCCTCACGTCGGGGTTGTAGCCGCGGAGACCGGCCTTGATCTCCTCGCGGGTCGGCCAGACCGGCTGCGCCTTGGCCTGCTGGATGTTCTTCGGGAAATCGAGCACCACCGGGCCGGGGCGTCCGGATTCGGCGATGTAGAACGCCTCCGCGACGATGCGGGGGATGTCCTTGATGTCCGTGATGAGATAGCTGTGCTTCACGATCGGCAGCGTGACGCCGATCATGTCGGTCTCTTGGAACGCGCCGCGGCCGATCATCGCCTGGGTCACCTGGCCGGTGATGGCGACGAGCGGGCAGGAATCCATGTAGGCGTCGGCGATGGCGGTGACGAGGTTGGTCGCACCGGGGCCGGAGGTGCCCATGCAGACGCCGGCCTTGCCCGTGGCGCGGGCGTAGCCTTCGGCCGCGAAGCTGCCGCCCTGCTCGTGGCGGGGCAGGATGGTGCGGATCTTGGACTTGGTGAGCGATTGGTGGATCTCCATGCTCGCTCCGCCCGGATAGGCGAAGATCACCTCGACGCCGGCGCGCTCGAGGGCCTCGACGAAGATGTCACGGCCCAACATCACGGGGCCGACCTCCTTGGCCGGTTGGGCGGAGGAGGCGGTCTTCTTCTCGGTCGTTGTCGCGTTGCTCATGTGTCTCTCTTGGTGTTGGCCGGGACGGCGTCGGTCTTCTGGCGACAAAAAACCCACAGCCGTTGCCAGCCGTGGGTTTCTTGGAAAGCGCGTTCACGCACGACAAGAGCCCTCGCTGGCGTCGCCGCCAACTACGAGGACTGCTACTACTTTGGTGCCGTGCCGCATCGCGCAGAGTAAACGAAGACGATAGGCGCCGGGTCAAGCCCCTTTGCCGTCCGGTCGCCCCGCCGCGGCGGGAATCCGTGGCGCAGACTGGCAGTCTGCTGTGTCGCCGGCTGGTAGCCGGCCAAGGCGGCGGCAATCCGTTGGCCCAGGAAAGGTCGACGTCCAGCGGGTTGCCAACCCGCGATACGGCAGACTACCAGTCTGCGCCACCTCACCCACCTCACCCACCGTGCCCGCCGATCCGGCTCGCATCGGCAGGTCAGCGCTGCTGGGCAGCGGACCTCAGACGCGCTTCCACGGGTGCTTGAAACCGGCCCAGGCGAGCAATGCCAATCCGACCGGCGTCCCGGTGACCGAGAACGGCACCGCAGCGACCCCGCCCAAGAAGATCGCCTTGGCCAGCGCGACCCGCCGACGGTCCCCGTTCCGGTGGCGCTGGATCCAGAACACAGGCACGGATACCGAGAGGAAGCTCAGCGGGATGGTCAGCAACCAGCCGATCACCGTCCAATCCGCCAGGTTCCAGAGGTTGTCGACGACGATCAGCAGCGCGGCGGAGGCCGGGTGGAACGGCGCGGGCGCGTCCGGCATGGGCATCGACGGCCGCTTCATCGGTGGAAGCGGGGCACCGGGCGGAAGCACTTCCGGTTGGAGGGGCGGCTCGGACACGGTGCCGCCTGTCTTGCACGGATCCGGCCGGCCGGCAAGCGGCCGGGATCGGGCGTATCGGGCGGACGTAGCGCAGGTTTGCAACCTGCTGTATCGCCGAGTTGCACTCGGCAGGGCTGCGCCGATCCCGACGCGCTCACCTGCCACAGCGCCTGCGGATTCCAAATCCGCGATACAGCAGAGTGGAACTCTGCGCTACTTCAACGGCCGTGCCAGCCACTTCCAATTGCGCCGGGATAAGGCCGAAGCCATCCATGAAGGTCCGGCCTGCGGATCCGGGATGCTTCGGTCGCGCGAAGAAAATCCGCGTCGGTTGTCCGGTCCGTCCCGGTTGCGGCAGATTACCGATGTGACGAGCGCGACTTCACACGATGGGGAACTGGTCTCCGCCTACGCCCGGGAAGGATCGGAGACGGCGTTCCATGCGCTCGTGGCGCGGCACGTGGACCTCGTGTTCGCCACGGCCATGCGGCAGACGGGCGACCGCGGCCTGGCCGAAGAGATCACCCAGAACGTCTTCGTCGCGTTGGCCCGGAAGGCGCCCCATCTCGCGGGGTTCGAGACCTTGGCGGGTTGGTTGCACCATGCCGCCGTCCGCGAATCGAAGACGCGGATCCGCTCGGAGCTGCGCCGCCGCCGCCGCGAGGACACCGCGGCATCGGTCTCCGCGCTCCATCGCGAAGGCACCGCTCCGTTGGAGGCCCTGGTGCCGCTGCTCGATGAAGGGCTCCTCGGCCTGCGCGAAGCCGACCGTCTCGCGCTGATCCTCCGGTTCATCGAGGACCGCAGCCTCCGGGAGGTCGGCGACCTCCTCGGCGTGGAGCAGGATGCCGCCCGCAAACGTGTCGCGCGGGCGCTCGCCAAGCTCACCGGTTTCTTCCAGCAGCGAGGATTTCTGCTGCCCGCGGGCTCGGGCGCGACCGCGCTGCTCGCGCAGGCTTCCCAAGCGGCGCCGATCACGCTCGCCGGCACCGCGGCCCAGGCCGGGCTTGCCGCGGGCGGAGCGGTGTCCGGCCTCAACCTTCTCCTTCTGCACGCCATGGCCCTCACCAAGACCCAGACCGTCGTCCTCTGCGCCCTCGTCGTCTGCGCGCCGCTCGCATGGCAATGGAACCGGCAACACGCGCTCGACGAGGCCCGGAAGGCGGCCCTCGCCGATGTCGATACCACAGGCCGCGAGCTCGCGCGGCTCACCGAGGAGGCGGACCGGGCCAAGGCGGAGGCCCTCCGAACCGAAGCTGCGGCGCTCGACGCCGGCGCGCGGGTCGCGCAGTTGCGGGCACGTCGCGACGGCAAGGCCCCGCGCGCGGTGTACCGGTGGGACGACACCTCGCCGCGGGTCCGCGTGCCCAAGGAACTGCTCAAGCAGATGCCGCTGGATTCCGTGGGCGACAAACGCGGCGCGTTGACCGAGCAGATCAAGGAAGCGCTCCAGCTGACCGACGACGAATCGGGCAGCGTCCAAGCAGCGATCGACCGCTTCCTAAAGGCGTTCCAAGAAGCGCAGAGCATGGTCGCGAAACGTGTCGACCCGACCGACAGCGACCTCAACGGCCACAGCCGCGAGGACACCCGGGTCTTCGAGGTGGGCGCGACCGCAGGGGCGCTGCAACCGCTGCAAAAGGAACTGTTCGGCTCCTTGGCTCTTCTTCTCGGAGAGCAACGCCTGGAGCTGTTCAAGCGCGGCCTCGACGACTGGATGCCGGTCGACGCCGAAGCGCACAGCCTAATTTCCAGCTCGGCGGTCATACCTTGCGCCCATCGGCTCCGCTTCTATCGGCCGGGACCGACGGACCCGGTCCTTGGATGGGGCATAACCGCGGATTTCGGCGGGATGATGCAGTCGACGATCTCCCCGGACGAAGTCCCGCGCTTCGCGCGCGCGGAGCTGCAAGAATGGATGGACCACGCGCGCCAGCAGACGCCTCCCGCGCCATGAGACGCCTCCCCTTCCCGTCCCGCCGGACGATCCTCGTCGTCATCGCCGCGTGCGGCATCGCGCTGGGGATCTCCCGCGGGCTCCGCCTGGGAAAGACCCGGAGCGAGTTCGCCGCAATCGGGCGTCGCCGCGCGGACCTGGACGCCGCCGTCACCGCCGCGGAATCCGAGCCCCGGCGCTGGCGCGACCAGGCCGACCGCGACCGCGCGGCGCGCTCACGGACCTTGGCCGAGGGCCGCGCGCTGGAGAAGGACCTCGCCGCCATCGATCCGGAGAGCCGATGGGCGATGCCACCGTTGGCCGAGCGCGAATGGGATCCCAAGTCGCCCTACGTCTGGTTGCGGAAGGAACTGTTGCCGTCGTTCCCGGTGAACCCGTTCGACGACCAAGGACACCTCCGTCCGGAGATCGCCGCCGTTCTTACCGTCGACCCGGCGCAGGTCCGGGCCCTCGATGTCGCGGTCGGACGGATGGTCGCCGAGAACGAACGCCGCGAGGTCGCCCGCGCACGGACCACCGACGAGCATTTGCCGGGTGTGAATCAACACGGGGGACCGAAAGTGACCCTCCGCATCGACCCGGACCCCGATGGAGACGCCCAGATGCGGCAAGAATTCCTTGCCAAGTTGCAGGGCGCACTGGGCACGCAGCGCGCGGCGCTCCTCGAGCAGACCGCAGGAAGCTGGCTCGATTCGAAGACCGCCGCGCCGGGCAAGATACCGAAGACCTTCTCGGTCGTGCGGCATCCGAACGGGAGCTTCAACATCTCGATCCAGTCCGGGTCGATGTCCATGTCCTCCGGAGGCGACCACAGCCTGCGAAACGACATCCCGCCGCATCTGCTGCCGTTCTTCTCGGCCTTGGAAGGGAACGACGGGGACAGCGGGCCGCCGACCCCGTGACGGACGTCATGTGACGTCTTTCCGCCGGACCGAAACCCGCTCGCCGGTCCCCTGCCCGCCCGCTAGCATCGCGGCTGTGAAACCGCTCCGGGCGTTGCTGTTGTATCTCGCCGTCGTGTTCATCGGCGCCGCGATGCTGGCGCCGTGGGCGCATGGCGCGGTGCAGCATCTCGCGCCCGCGTCGGCCCTGGCCCGGCATCCATTCCACCGCTACGTGAACCGGTGCCTGCTCGGCCTGGCGCTCGCGGGCCTCTGGCCTCTGGTCCGCGCCTTGGGCGTGCGATCGTGGCCGGACATCGGCTGGCGGCCGCGGAGCGGATGGTCGCGTGAGGCCGGCGCCGGGCTGGCCGTGGGGTTCGTCTCGCTGGCGGCCGCGGCGGCCGCTTCGGTCCTCTTCGGGGGACGGGACTGGCGTGTGGACCATCCGTCCCCGGATTGGGGCCGACATCTGGGCAACGCCACCTTGGCAGCGTTCGCCGTCAGCATCTTGGAGGAACTGCTCTTCCGCGGCGCGGTGTTCACGGCGCTCCGGCGCTCCGGTTCCTTCGCTTCCACCGCGATCGTGACCAGCGGCATCTACGCGCTCGTCCATTTCTTCCAGAAGCCGCCGTCGCCGGCGGTCGTGGGCCCCTTCAGCGGATTCGTCGTGCTCGGACAGATGCTCCACGGCTTCACCATGCTGAGGGACATGGTGCCGGGCCTGATCACCTTGGCGCTCGCCGGAGGCCTGCTCGCCTGGGCACGTGAACGGACCGGGGCGCTGTGGTTCTCCATCGGGATGCATGCGGGATGGATCTTCTGGCTGAAGTCCTTCGGCTTCCTCACCCAGGCCGCGCCGGAAGGTCCGTCAAGGATCTGGGGGACGGACAAGCTCTACGACGGATGGGCGGCCACCGTGGTGCTGGCGGCCGTCGCCATGCTGCTCGCGACCCGATGGCCGCGCCCGACCGCCACGACCGGATGAAACTTTCCGCGTCGCGACCGTTCACGGAGCCGCTGCTCGGGTTCCTTTATCCCGAGTGCTGCCAGATCTGCGGCGAGGCTCGCGCCAAGGCGGCGGACGGCTACGTCTGCGCCGGTTGTTGGCGGGAGGTCCGGTTCATCCGTCCGCCTTACTGCGCACGGTGCGGGCTGCCGTTCCTCGGGGCGGTCACGGACAAGGCGGCGTGCGCGAACTGCCACGACCGCGAGCTCCATTTCGATTCCGCGCGCGCCGCCGTCGTCGCGGAGGGCGTCGCGCTCGACGTCATCCATCGCTTCAAATACTCGCGGGCGCTTTGGTTCGAGCCCTTCCTCGCCGATCTGCTCCTCCGCGAGGCGGAACCCGCGCTGGCCGGCGCCGGGTGGGACCTCGTGGTGCCCGTGCCGCTGCATCCGGTGAAGGAGCGCGAGCGCGAATTCAACCAAGCCGCACGGATCGGCCGGCGGCTCGCGGACGCGCTCGGGATCCCGATGCGGACCGACCTGGTCGCGCGGACCGAGCCGACGCGCACGCAGACCCGTCTGGACCGGGATGAACGCGCGGCGAACGTGCACCGTGCGTTCGCCCCGGCCTGCGAGGCGGACCTCGGCGGGGCATCGGTGATCGTGGTCGACGACGTGCTCACGACCGGCGCCACGGCCGATGCCGTCGCGAGGGTGCTGCGCAAGATGGGAGCCGACCGGGTGTGCGTGTGGAGCGTCGCCCGCGCCGTGCTGTCCGCGCCGAAGTGACGGGCGCGCTGCCCGGAGCGCGGACTTTCCAGTCCGCAGCGTTTGCGGCACCTCTCCTCCGTCATGGGGCCCAAGGACGATCCATCTTCCACCCCGCGCGCCGTCACCGCGAGCCTTGCCGCGTTCAACACCCCGCTCTCGTCTGAAGCCGCCGCGCTCGGTTTCCGCGGATGGCATCCGCGCGGGCATCTGCCGCACTTCGATATGCCGGGCACGGTGCAGGCCGTGACCTTTCGCCTCGCCGACTCCATGCCCGTGCACGTCGTCGCGCGGCTCGCGGCGATGGAAGACTCACCGGCGAAGCGGAAGTTGCGGGAAGACTGGCTCGACCGTGGTCGCGGCGCCTGTTGCCTGCGCAGGCCGCAGATCGCGCGGCTCGTGGAGGACGCCCTGCTCCATTTTGACGGCGAACGCCACCGCCTTGGCGCGTGGTGCGTGATGCCGGACCATGTCCACGTGCTGTTCGAGGTCGGCACGACTGCGTTGGGCGAGATCGTGAAAAGCTGGAAAGGCTACAGCGCCCGCGAAGCGAACAGGGTCTTGGGCCGGCGCGGCGCGTCCTGGGAAGAGGAATACTGGGACCGCTGCATGCGCGACGAGCGCCACCACCGCGAGACCGTGCGCTACTTGGAGAACAATCCGGTGAAGGCCCGTCTCACCAAGACGCCCGACCCTCGCGAGTGGCCATGGAGCAGCGCGCGTCGGCGCGATGCGTTTGGGCGGTTGCCTTCGGAGCGAGGGACGGTGGCTGGGGGTCAGGAAGCTGCGGACTGGAAAGTCCGCACTCCTAGCAGTCGGCTCAATAGTCCTGCTTCTTGTTCATCGCCGACGAGTTGAACTGGCCCTTCTGCCCGGGCGTGTTCACGCGCGGCGGCGCGTCGATTGGCGGACCCTGGAACTGCGGAGGTCCTTCCGCCATCTGAGGTTCCTTGCCACCGGGCTTCTGGCCGGCCTTCTGCGCCTGCTCGGAGAGCTTCTGGCGCACGCCGTCGAGCTGCTTGCCGACCTGCTCGGCCTTCTTGGCGGTCTCTTCCGACGGCTTCAATCCCTGCAACTCGTCGAGCGCCTGCTCGGCCCCTTCGAGGCGCGCGGCCTTGGCTTCATCGGACTCTTTGCCCCCGGGCTCCTTCATCAGCTTGTCGGCGAGCTTGGACAGCGCCTCCTCGAGCTTCTGCTGCGTCTTCTCCGCCTTCTTGGGGAGCCCTTTGTCGGACGGCTTGAGCTCGCCCGCCTGCTGGTAGAGGTCGAGTGATTGGCTGAGCTCCTGGGTCTTCTGTTCGAGACCGGCGTTCTCGCTCTGCTGCGCGAGCTCATCGGCGCGCTCCTCCATCACGTTCGCGAGCCGGCGGTCGACCTCCGCCAACGTCTCCTTGGCGGGTTGGTGGTCGGGCACCTTGTCGAGGGCCTTCTCGACCTGCTCCTTGGCCATGCGGAGGATCGCCAGGCGCTCGTTCGGCCAGGGCATGCGCTCCTCCTGCGCCATGAGCTGTCGGGCGTGGCGTTCGAACGCATCGGCCATCTTGCGCTTCCCGTCCTCCAACGCCTTGGCGATGGGCTGGTCCTCGGGCTTGAGCTGGTGGGCGTCCTCCAACATCGAGACACCCTCCTCGATCTGCTTGAAATCGGGCCGGGGGATCGGCGCCTCCTGGGGGCGCGGCGAGACCAGCTGCGTCGTCTGCGTCTTGCGGGTACCTTCCTTGGCGAGGGCTTGGGCCAGCGCGTCACGGGACGTGGCCTCGCCCTGCTTGGCATCGGAGTCCTCGGGCGCGACCTCGTTGGCGTCGGTGTATTTGTCGAACGCGTTGTGGAGCTTCTCGAGCTGGGCCGCCGGCGGCTGGTTGGTCTGGAGGCCCGCGTCGAGGTTCTTCTTCCCGTCGTCGAGCAGCAGCGCGAGCAGCTGCTTGCGGACGAACACCAGATTGGTCCGGGTCGCCGCGTCGCTGCCTTCTTTCAGCGCCTCGGTGTAGAGGTGGACCGACTCCTTCCATCGCGAGATGGTCTCGTCGAGGTTGGCCGTCTTGGAAGCGAGCCCGACTCGGAACTCGGTGTTGCCCTTCTGGAACTTCGCCTTGCGGCCGAGCTTCAGGTCGCCGAGCGATTCGGCGCGGTCGAACGACAGCAGCGCCTCGTCGAAACGGCCCGCGGCGTAAGCGGCCACCCCGTGGTCGTAGAGCAGCCGGGCGTTGTCGGGATCCTTCTCCAGCACGGCGGCCAACTGGTCCGCGGCCCGCGCGGCGAGTCCATTGGTCATCAACGGCTGCAACGCCATCACGTCGAACCGGGCCGCCGAGACCTCGGCAAAGAAGACGCGGCAGGACGCCATCAGGACGACGATGAGCATCGCCCGCGACCAGCGGCGGTCACGGCGGACAGGGGGAGAGGTCGGGTCCATCATGCGTCTTTCTTGGTCCAGCGGTCCGCGCCGCCGATCGACGGCAAGCGGCGGGCGACGGCGAACCGATCCGCCGCGAGCAGCACCTTGCCCAACAAACAGGCCAGCGCCAGCGCCAAGGGGACCTGGAAGAGCTCGCCGTAGTTCTTCATGTCCTCGCGCGCGGCGGTCTCGGCCAACGGCGCGAGCACCTCGGCGCGGAACTTCTCCAGCCCTTCGCCCTGGTCGCCCAACCGGAAATAACGTCCGCCCGTCGCAGCCGCGAGGCGCTGGAGGTTGCCCTCGTTCAACCGCGACGTGACTTCTTGGCCGAAGCTGTTCTTGGCGACGCCCCCATAATAACGGTTCACCGGCACCCGCGCGCCCGCCGCGGTGCCGACGCCGATGGTGGAGACCTGGAGCTTCATCTGCCGGTTGAGCCGGCGGGCGGTGTCGACCGGGTTGCCGACGAGGTCCTCGCCGTCGGAGACGACCAGCACGATGCGCTGCGGGACCTGGTTGCTGGTGAAGTAACGACCGGCGCGCTCGAGCGCCGCGGCCAGCGAGCTGCCGGCGTCCTCGATCGCGTTCGGGTCGAGATAACGCAACGTGGTGCGGAGCGCGGTGGTGTCGAAGGTCAGCGGCGCGTTGAGATAGGCGGCGCCGCTGAAGGTGATCAGGCCGATGCGGTCGGCCTTGGTGTCGGCCAGGAACTTGTCGAGCCCGTTGGTGGCCGCGGCCCAGCGCGTCGGCCGCACGTCGGCGGCGAGCATCGAGCGCGAGGCGTCCAACGCGATGAGATACGGGACGCCCTGGAGCTCGTCGGCCTCGTTGCGGCGGAAGACGAGCGGCCGGGCCAGCGTCAGCAGCAGGAACGCGAAGGCCGCCAACGTGAGCAGGAGGTCCCAGCGTCGGCGCGGCACGGAGGCGTTGGGTCGCGCCCAGGCCCGGCCCGGTCCGCCGGCGAACGCCGCGAGCGCCGCGGACCGACGACGGGCCGCGACGACGAGCGCCGACCACAACACACCGACGAGCACCGGCGTGAGCCAGAGTAGGATTGGATGGGCGAACCTCATGGGGCACGGAACGGAGGACTGGGAACGCGGGACATGGAGCACCGGGAGCGCAACGGGACCGCGCCGCGATCTGCCGCCCCCTGCCCGCTGGAAACCGGAGACCGAAAACCGGGGACCCGCCGGACACCCAGGCTCGCTCCGGTCCTCTCGTCGTTCGTGCTTCGTGTCACGGCACCCTCCTTCGCACGAGTTGCGACCACCCGAGGCCCGCGATCCAGAGCGCCGCCGCGCCGCCGGTGAACCACGGGAACAACTCCCGCCACGAGACGAAGCGCTTCTGGATCAGCTCGCGCTTCTCCAGTTGGTCGATGAGCTGGTAGATGCCCTGCAAGGCGCGGGCGTCGTTGGCCTGGAAGAACTGGCCGCCGGTCATGCGCGCGACCTTGTTCAGCGGATGGTTCGCCGCCGCGGTCGGCGTCACCATGTCGGGCCCGATGAGGATGGTGTAGACCTTGATGCGCTCGCGCACCGCCAACGGCGCGGTCTCCATCGGCGGCGGGCCGGCGGAGTTCTCGCCGTCGGTGATGAGGATGATGACCTTGCTGCGCTCGCTGCTCTTCTTGAGGAAGGTCGTGCTCGCCTGGATCGCCCAGCCGATGCCCGTGCCGGTCGCGAGCTCCGCCTCCCGCATCGCGTTCATGGCCCACTCGTGGTCGAGCGTCAGCGGGCTCACCAGCCAAGGCGTCCGCGCGAAGCACACGATGCCGATGCGGTCGTCGGCGCGGCCCTTGATGAAGTCGGTCGTGACATGGACCAACGCCTCCTTGCGGCTCACGCGACGGCCGGTCAGACGGAAATCCGTCTCCGCCATCGATCGCGAGTAGTCGAGCGCCAGCATGATGTCGATGCCCTTGCTCGGGTCCGGCAGGTCGTCGCGCGGAACGCGGGGCCGGGCCATCGCCACGACCAGCAACGCGAGCGGCAACAGGATCCAGCACCAGCGCAAGACGCCGCGATGGCGACGCGGCTTGGTCCCGAGAGCGGAGAGGCCACGCAACGTCGGCACCGGCACCGACGGCAGGGGGCCGCGCTGACCGAGCCACCACGCGAGCAGCGGCAGGAGCAACAGTCCGAGCAAGGCCCATGGGTGGAGGAATTCCAGGCCGCCGGGGAACGCGAGGAGCAGCTTCACGCGACGCCTCCTTCCGGGGTCGCGCCTTGGCGGATGAAGGTCTCGGCGGAATCGAGCAGATTGTCCGACTCGGGCCGCGAGGCGCTCCGTCGGGCGAACTTCACGCCGTCGCAGAAGCCCAGATACGTCCCGAGCTTCTCGCGCTGGACCTCGGACAGCACGGTGTTCTCACGGGCCGACCCCAAGAACTCGCGGGTCGTCTGGAAGCGGACCGAGAACTGGAAACGCCACTCCAGATAGTCGCGGAGGATGTCCGAGCAGGCGATGGCCAGGTCATAGTCCGAGAGATGGGCGCGACGGGCCCGCAGCTCGGCGAGCCGCCGCAGGAACTCCGGATGCAGGTCGGGCCTCGTCGGCGCGGGGTCCATGAGCACGACCTTGCGGGAGAGCAGACGCCGCAGCATCCAGGCCGCGACCGCCAGGACGACGAGCACCAGGACGAACGCCGCGATGCTCCACGGCGACTGCCACCATGGCGGCAGCGGCACGAGCGTCAGGTCGTCGACGAGGCCGGTCCGGTTCAAGCGACCCTCCTCTTCGCGGCCTGGTGGAGGAACTTCTGGAGCCGCTGCGGCCAAGGATCCCGGGCGTCGTCGGTGCGGATCTCCATCTCCGGCACGCCGCTCAGCCGGCAGAAGACCTTCAGCGCGTCCGACCGCGCGGCACCGGCGGCGGCATAGGCGGCGCGGACCTCCGGGTCGCTGGTGTCCAGCTCGATGACCTCGCCGGTCTCGGCGTCCTGCACGAGCGCGAGCCCGACATCCGGCAGCTCCTGCTCGCGCGGGTCGACCGTCCGGAGGGCGATCATCTCGTGCCGCTGGTTGCTGGCCTTGAGCGCGCGTTTCCAGGCCGCCTCGTCGTGGTCATGGAAATCCGAAAGCACGAACACCAGCGCGGGGCGATGGAACAGGTTGTTCAGGAAGTTCAGCGCGCTGTTCAGCGAGGTGCCGGACGACTTCGGCTCGGTGTAGAGCAGCTCGTGCAGCAGGCGCGTCACGTGGGCCCGGGTCTTCCGCGGCGGCACGTAGCGCTCGACGCGGTCGGTGAAGAGCAGCATCCCGACACGGTCGCCGTCCCGGACGGCACTGAACGCAAGCGCACCGGCGAGCACGGCGGCGAGCTCGCGCTTGGTGTCGGCCTGCGACGCCCCATCCGGCGCGGTGCCGAAGTGGCCGCTGGCCGAGGCGTCGATGAGCAGCATGACCACGAGCTCGCGCTCCTCGGTGTGCCGCTTGATGTACGGCTTGCGGAGCCGGGCGGTGACGTTCCAATCGATGCGCCGCACGTCGTCGCCGGGGACGTATTCGCGCACGTCGGCGAAGTCCATGCCGCGTCCCTTGAAGACGCTGGTGAGCCGCCCGCCCATGAGCTGCTCGCTCACCAGGCGTGCGCGGACCTCCACCTGGCGGAGCCGCTTGAGATAATCAGAAGGAAGCATCGGTCAGTCGCGGTAGATCTCTCGGCGGTGGCGGACCCGCGTGACCAGGATCTCGCGGCGGTCATCATCGATCTCGTAGATGACCCGGTAGTCACCGACCCGGATGCGCCAGAAATCGTCTTCAGCGGACAATTTTTTGCAGCCCGGTGGCCGAGGTTGGGAGGCCAGTTCGCCGATGGCATCCACCACGCGCAACGCGAGCTTGGGCGGGAGCTTGTCGATCTCCTTCCCGGCCGCTCGGCTGTAGGTGAGCCGATGTTCAGCCATTGGCCTTGAGCCGGGCGACGGTGCGGCGGCGGACCTCGTCGTGTGTCTCCACCGCGCCACCGCGGCGGCTCCGCGACACCAGAACGTCGGCGGCATCGCTGACGCGTTCGAGGAGGGCCTCGTAGGCTTTGAGGGGCAGGATCACGGACACGGGTTTGCCGTTGCGGACGATCATCTCAGGCTCAGCGAAGGTCGCTTTCATGGGTAGGAAGCTAGCGAAGACATGGGGTGCGGCGACAGGGAAGTTGGAGGGGTCCCTTTCATTCCGTCCGCCTGCGGATCCAGACACGGAGGCGGTCCAAAGGATGGCCGCGCAAGGCCAGCAGGGCCATGTCGGCATCCGGGCCGCCGTCACCATAGCGGACGACGATGTCGGTGAGCCGGCGGCGGGTCTGCTCGGGCTCCGGGACCGGCACGCCTCCGGCCTGCTTCACGAACTGCACGCCGGCGAGGATCTTTTCGTAGCGGCCGGACGAAGTGGGCGCGGGCAACAGGAACTTCTTCTCCACGCCGGCCGCATCGGTCACGGCGATACCGATCGCGCCTTGTTCGGCGACATAGTAGTCGATCGAGACCTTGCCGAAGGGCTCTTTGAGCGCCTGCAGATCGGGATGGACCTTGGCGGGGTCGTAGTTCCGCGGTTCCCACAAGGTGTAGGCGGTCACGGCCGCGACCAAGGCGGCGACGACCACGACGATGAGCCGGATTTTTTTCCTCATAGGTCTCGGTAAACGTCACGCCGAAGTTGGATGATGGAGATGATGATCACCCGACCTTCGTCGTTGATCAGGTAAACCACGCGGAAATCTCCGACCCGTAACCGCCAACGCCCTCCAAAGGCTTTCAGCTTCTTGGTTCCCGCGCCTCTCGGATCCTGTTCCAACCGTCCGATTGCCGCCACGATCCGATCAGCCATCCCGTCCGTCAGCGCGTCCAACTCCTTCTTGGCGGTGCGGGTGAACTGGATCTGGTAGATGGGCATCGGCGCAGAGATCCGTTCAGCGCTTGGCTTCGTCACGGGCACGTCGCGCGGCGAGTTCGCGTCTCACCTGGTCAAAGGAGATCAACGGCTCGCGCTCGCGCTTGGACGCCACGAGATTGTCGTAGATGTCCTCCCAGAGTCCGGCATGTCGCTTCAGGTCGATCTGGACCGCGGTCTTCCGGCCGTGGGCGTCCACGAGGAAGTTGATCCCAGCAGGTGTTTTCATGGCCTCAGCTTAGTTCGTCGTCCGCGCTTCGTCACTTGGACTTCGCTACGGCACCTTCACCTTGGAGAGCAGCGTCTGGACGATGCTCTCGGTGGTGACCTCCTCCGCCTCGGCCTCGTAGGTGAGCAGCACGCGGTGGCGGAGCACGTCCGGCGCGATGAGCTTGATGTCGTCGGGCGTGACGTGGTCGCGGCCTTCGAGCACGGCGCATGCGCGGGCGGCTAGGGTGAGATTGATGGTGGCGCGAGGGCTGGCGCCGATGCGGACGAGCCGTTTCAGCTCGGGTGCGACGCCTTTGCCCGCCGCGGCCTCACGCGTCGCGATGACCAACCGGACGACGTAATCCTTCACCAGCGCGTCCACGTGGACGTGGTTGACCAGCGCCTGGTAGCCGAGGATCTCCTGGGGGGAGACGACGGCATCGAGGGACAGGTTCGGCGCGGTCGAGGCCATGCGGTCGAGGATCATGAGCTCCTCTGCGGCGGTCGGGTAGCCGACGATGACCTTCAACATGAAGCGGTCCATCTGCGCCTCGGGCAGCGGATAGGTGCCTTCCTGCTCGATCGGGTTCTGCGTCGCGAGCACGAGGAAAGGCTTGGGCAACGGCCAGGTCTGGTCGCCGATGGTGACCTGGCGCTCCTGCATGGCCTCCAGCAGCGCGGATTGGACCTTGGACGGCGCGCGGTTGATCTCGTCGGCGAGGACGAGGTTCGCGAAGATCGGACCTTGCCGTGTGGAATACGTGCCCTTGACCGGGTCGTAGATGAGGGAGCCGGTGATGTCGCCCGGCAGGAGGTCGGGCGTGAACTGGATGCGCTGGAACTGGCAGTGCGTGGCCTGAGCGAGCGAGCTGACGCTCGCGGTCTTCGCGAGGCCGGGCAAGCCTTCGAGCAGCACATGGCCGCGCGCGACGAGGCAGACGAGCAGTCGGTGGACGAGCTCGCGCTGTCCGACGATCACCTTGCCGACCTCGGTGCGGACGAGGGCGAGATGGTCGGCGGCGGCCTTGAGCTGCGCGCGGAGTTCCGTGGACGAATTGGACATACGTGGTGCCGACGAACGGGCGAGCGCAGAGCCAAGCAGGCCCCGGGCCGCGGAGTCGAGCCTCGGACGCGGGAAAGAGTCGGGGCGTTCAAAGAAGTTACCCCCTGCCCCGCCCTCCGTCGGAGTGCCCGCGCGGCATCACCGGACACGCCGGGAGCCCCGGTCTTCCCGCGCCGGGGCGGGATCCGCGCCGAACCGCACCTTGACGCTCCCGCCCGCGTTCCGTTCTATGCCCCGTCTTTTCGACTGAACCATCAAGAACATGACCAAGATCGCTGAAATCCAGGCCCGTGAGATCCTCGACTCGCGCGGCAACCCCACCGTCGAAGTCGACGTCATCCTCAACTCGGGCGTCGTCGGCCGCGCGGCGGTGCCCTCCGGCGCCAGCACCGGCGAGCACGAGGCCATCGAGCTGCGCGACGGCGACAAGAAGCGCTACCTCGGCAAGGGCGTGACCAAGGCCGTCAAGAACGTCACCTCCAAGATCGCCCCGGCCCTCGAAGGCATCGATTCCCTCGACCAGCTCTCCGTCGACGAGATCATGCTCGCCCTCGACGGCACCGAGACGAAGTCGAAGCTAGGCGCCAACGCCATCCTCGCCGTCTCCCTCGCCAACGCGAAGGCCGCCGCCGAGGCCCTCGGCCAGCCGCTCTTCAAGTACCTCGGCGGGCCCAACGCCAAGGTCCTGCCCGTCCCGATGGCCAACGTCATCAACGGCGGCGCGCACTCGGACGCCCCGATCGACTTCCAGGAGTTCATGATCCAGCCGCACGGCTTCGGCACCTTCAGCGAGAGCCTCCAGGCCATCACCGAGATCTTCCACGCCCTCAAGAGCGTGCTGAAGAAGAAGGGCCTGAGCACCGCCGTCGGCGACGAAGGCGGCTTCGCTCCGAAGCTCGAGAGCGCCGAGGCCGCGCTGGACGTCATCGCCCAGGCCACCAAGGACGCCGGCTACAAGCTCGGCAAGCAGATCTTCCTCGCGCTCGACGTCGCGGCGTCGGAGTTCTACACCGGCAACGAGACCTACGTGTTCAAGAAGAGCAGCGGCAAGAAGCTCTCCGGCGACGAGATGGTCGAGTTCTACGCCAAGCTCTGCGCCAGCTACCCGATCGTCTCGATCGAGGATGGCTGCGCCGAGGGCGATTGGGTCACCTGGAAGAAGCTCACCGACAAGCTCGGCGCGACCACCCAGCTGGTCGGCGACGATCTGTTCGTCACCAACACCAAGTTCCTCCAGAAGGGCATCGATACCGGCACGGCCAACTCGATCCTCGTGAAGGTCAACCAGATCGGCACCCTCACCGAGACGCTCGACGCCGTCCGCCTCGCGCAGACCCACAAATACACCGCGGTCCTCTCGCACCGCTCCGGCGAGACCGAGGACGCCACCATCGCCGACATCGCGGTCGCGACGAACTGCGGTCAGATCAAGACCGGTTCGCTCAGCCGCACCGACCGCACGGCCAAGTACAACCAGCTCCTCCGCATCGAGCAACTGCTCGGCCGCAACGCCGTGTACGCCGGCGTCAGCGCGCTGCCCAAGGGCCGCTGATCGCGCCGTTTTATAAGACCACCGGAAGCCGGGAGACCGGCTTCCGGTTTTTTCATGCCGTCATCCGGTCGGCCGGCCGGGCGTGCCGGCGGCGCCTATCCGATGATCTCCATGATCGGGCCGCCCTTATCGACGAGCCGGGACACGGGGCCGAGGGCGGGGAGCTCCATCTTGGTGTGGTCGAGGCCCAGTTGGTGCAGGAGGGTCGCGTTGAGGTCGCTGTAGTAGTGCGGATCCACCTCGGCCTTGTAGCCGACCTCGTCGGTCGCGCCGTGGACGACGCCGCCGCGGATGCCGCCGCCCGCCATCCACGCGGTGTAACCCTTGGGATTGTGGTCACGGCCGGTGGTGTTCTGCGACCATGGGGTGCGGCCGAACTCGCTGCTCCAGACGACCAGCGTCTCGTCGAGCATGCCGCGCTGTTTTAGGTCCTTGACCAGGCCGGCGATCGGTTTGTCGGTCGCGCGGCAGAGCGGCGCGTGGGTCTTCATGTCGCCGTGCGAATCCCAGCCGCCGTTGCCGCCGCCGGCGTGGCAGACCTGGATGAAGCGCACACCCCGCTCCGCCAGACGGCGCGCCAACAAGAGCTGCTTGCCGAACTCCTCGGTGTGGCTCTCGTCGATGCCGTAGAGCGACCGCACATGGGCCGGTTCGGACGCCAGGTCCACCGCCTCCGGCGCGGACATCTGCAACCGCCCGGCGAGCTCGTAGGCCTTGGTCCGGGCCTGGATGTCCAGATTGGCGGCATACCGCCCGCGGAACTCCTCGTTCATCGCGTGCAGCCAGCGCATCTGACGTTCGCGTTCCGCCGCGGATCCGCCGGCGGGCGGGCGGAGGTCGGGGATGGGCGTATCGCCGGCCTGGAACGGCGTCGCCGAGACCGACGCGCCGAGGTAGCCGCCGGTGAGCTGCACGGGCGACGACGGGCGGCCGATGTTCACGAAGGTCGGCAGGTTCTTGTTCGCCGAACCGAGCGCGTAGGACACCCAGCTACCGAAGCTCGGATGGTCGAACTGCCTTCCGCGATGCCCGGTGCAGGTCTCGATCACCGCCGGGAAATGGTTGCCTTCGTGGCACCACATCGATCGCACCACCGCGATGTCGTCGACCACGCTGCCGACGTGCGGGAACCAATCCGACACCGGGATGCCGGAACGTCCGTGCCGCGTGAAGGTCCGCAGGCACGGGATCACCGGACGCCTCATGGCGGCCTGGTTGTCACCGAAGCCGATGGCGTCGATGAATTTGCCGACGTGCCGGTTGTCCTTCGGGTCGAAGGTGTCGATGTGGCTGACCCCTCCGCACATAAAGAGGAAGATCACCGACTTCGCCCGCGGACGCAGATGCGGACCGCGGATGGCGTCCTTGATCTCGCCGGCCTCGGCGAAGAGCCCGCCCAAGGCCGCGCCGAAGAAGCCGCCGCCGGCGCGGAACAAGAAATCGCGCCGCGGGATCCGGCCGCCGGGAAGGTCTCGGAGATCACCGGACATAGATGGATTCGTCGAGGTTGAAGAGGAGCCAGCAAAACGCCTTCAGCCGGCCGGCATCGCCTTCGAGGAAGGCGCCGGCGCGATCGCGTTCCGACGGGGTCGCGGCGCGAGCCAGCGTGAGGCGATAGGCGAGGTCGACGGCGCGGTCCAGATCGCCGCCGGACCCGGTCCGGACGCGCTCGGCCAACCGGGCGGATGCCTCGTCGATCTCCGGACTGTTCATCAGGAACAACGCCTGCGGGGCCGTGACCGTCTGCAGCCGCATGGGGCACGGCGCGCGGCCGTCGTCCACGTCAAAGGTCTGGAGGAAGCCCGGCGTCACGTCGCGGCTGGTGGAGAAACCGCGCACGATGTAAATGCCGCGCCGCTTCATCACCGGGTCCTTCGCGGCATCTTTAGGGGAAGCAGCGGCGTCTCCGCGACGCGGCTTGGCATCGGGACGAGGCAGGTCGAAGGAGGGTCCGCCGACACGCAGATCGAGCCGTCCCGCGGCGGCCTGGATGGAATCCCAGACCGGCTCCGCCTCCAGCCGCCGCAACCGGAAATGCCAGAACGTGGTGTCGTCCGGATCGGCCTGCTGGTCGGCAGCCGTATCCGGTCCGGTCTCCGAAGCCATGCGGTACGCCTGCGAGGTCACCATGAGCCGGTGCATCGCTTTCATGCTGTGGCCTTGGCGCACGAACTCCGAGGCCAGCCAATCCAACAGCAGGGGCTGGGTCGGTTTTCCGCCCTGCTTGCCGAAGTCGCTCGTCTGCCGGTGCAGCCCTTCGCCGAAATGCCATCGCCAAAGACGGTTCACGGCGACGCGCGCGAACAACGGGTTGTCCGGCGCGGTGAGCCAGTCGGCGAACGCCTCGACGCGGCCTTCGCGCAGGTCCGGCGCTCCCTGGGCGAACGGCCATCCCGGTCGCGCTTCGTGGTCCTTCTCCGGCCGCGACGGATCGCCGCTGGTGAGGACGTAGCTCTTCTCCCGCTCGCGCACGCGGTCCATCTCCACCGCGTGGAAGACCGGTAGGGCCGGCGCCCCGGCGCGACGGGCCTCGGCGTCCACCGCGTCGAGCTGCTTCTGCAGGTCGCGCGATCTTTGGCGGACCTCCTCGGGCAGGATGGCGTCGACCTTGTCACCATCGATGCGAAGGATGGGGAAGTAGTCGTCGGCGATCTTCTGCTCTTCGGCCGTGCGGTCCTTCTCCAGCTTGCGGATGACGACCTGCACATCGGCCGTGAGCATGAGGACGCGTTCCTCATGGAGCCGCTGCTTGTAGGGGGCGAGCAGGTCGGCACGCGCGCGTTCGATGGGCGCGCGCTTCTTTTCCGTATCCGCCTGCGCCTTGCCGACCGCGACGAGATCGGCGGCGCTCGCCAGCGTCACCTTGCGCAGGACCAGCGGGTCGAACAACGCCTTCATCGCGTAGTAATCGGCCTTGGAGACGGGATCGAACATGTGGTCGTGGCATTTGGCGCATCCGACGGTCATGCCCATGAAGGCGGCCGAGACCGTGTCCACCGCGTTGATGGCCAGCTCCTGCGGATCCTCGCCGGCGCCGCGCGCCAAAAAACCGAGCGCGAAAAGGTCCGCCGGTCGCGGCTCTTTCTGGAACCGATGGCCCGTGGCCGACATCTGCGAACGCTCGCCCGAGCGGCGTCCCGTCAGCTGGACCTGCACGAACTGGTCGTACGGCAGGTCGTCGTGCAGCGCCTGGACCACCCAGTCGCGCCACAGATGGATGCCGGGAGCGGCGGTCATCCGCTCGTCCGAATCGGCGTAACGCAGCACATCGAGCCAATGCCGCGCGTAGCGGACCGCGTGCTGTTCGCTGGCGAGCAGGCGGTCCACCACCTTCTCGTAAGCATCGGGCGAACCGTCGGCCGCGAAGGCCTCCTGTTCCGCCGGAGTCGGAGGGAGCCCGACCAGATCCAGATGCACCCGGCGCAACAGCGTGGCCCGGTCCGCCGGTCCGACTACCCGGACGCCCTTCGCGCGACGGGCCGCCGCGAGGAACCGGTCGATCGGATTGATGCCGACGTCGGCGACCTCGACTTCCGGAACCGTGGGACGCCCGACCGGTCGCAGCGACCACCACAGCTCCGCGCCGTCGGTCTTGCCCGCCTCCGCCCATGCCACGACGTCCGACGACACCAGAGCGAGCACGAGGACTGTGCGGCAGAGGAACGTTCGCGTCGTGGAGATCATGGCGGGATGAAGCGCGTTCAGGTGGACATGAAAGCGCGAAAAGGCCAAGCGGCCAAAGCCGGAGATGCAGGACCGCGGATCTTTTCAGGACGCCGGACCCCGCGGCAGCGTCGTGGAGTGCGGACGGCTTGCCGCCGCTTTTTCGAGAGTCGGCCACGCAAGGCCCGTATCTGGACTTTCTCGCCGGGGGCTTCGTCGAAGGGGGTGGCCCCTCAGGGCTCCGCGCCCGCATCCCACGACGTGGCGCTCACGCGCGGCTCCGGACGCCACCCGCGGATTCCCCCGCCGCGTTTCTCTCTCGCGGCCCGGATCCGGAACCGTTACGACGCGGCCATGCACACCTCCGCCTATCGCCTCGCCATCGCGGCATCGCTCGCCGCCGGCCTTCTTCTTTCCGCGGACACCGCGCCGCTGACGCGGGTCGAGCGCTCCGATTTCGGCACGACCAAGGATGGCACCCCCGTGAAGTCCGTCACGCTGCGGAACTCCAAAGGCATGAGCGCCACGATCATCACCTACGGGGCGATCATCAAGGACCTCCAGGCGCCGGACCGGGAGGGCCGCTTCACCAACGTCGTGCTCTCGACGGGCAGCATCGGGAATTACGAGAACGGTTTCGGCGGCGCGGCAGCGGTCATCGGCCGCGTGGCCAACCGCATCGCCGGCGCCCGGTTCGATCTCGACGGCAAGACCTACAAACTCGCCGCGAACTCCGGGAAGAACGCGATCCACGGCGGCAAGAAAGGCTTCGCGCAGGTCGTGTGGACGATCGGGACGGTCTCCGAGAAGGCCGGCAGCTCGTCGGTGACGCTCACGTACCTGAGCAAGGACGGCGAGGAAGGCTTCCCGGGCAACCTGAAGACGTCGGTCACCTACACGCTCTCCGACGACAACGCGCTCCGCATCGACTACGAGGCCGAGACCGACAAGGCCACCCTCGTCAACCTGACCAACCACGCCTACTTCAACCTCGCCGGCGGCGGCAGCTGCCTCGGCAACATCCTCCAGATCCCGTCCGCCGACTACACGCCCGCCGACGCCGACCTCATCCCCACCGGCGAGATCCGCGCGCTCAAGGGCACGCCCATGGACTTCCGCAAGCCGACGGTCATCGGCGACCGCATCGAGCAGTTGAAACCGATGCTCAACGGCTACGACCACAATTTCATCCTCGGCCGATCCAAGGCGCTGAAACTCGCCGCCCGGCTGGTCGAACCGAAGAGCGGCCGCACGATGGAGGTGCGGACCACCCAGCCCGCCATCCAGCTGTACACGGGCAACCACCTCGCCCACACCGCCGTCTGCCTGGAGACCCAGCACTATCCCGACGCGATCCATCACGGGAACTTCCCGTCGATCGTGGTCCGGCCCGGGACGCCGATGAAGGAGAGCGCGGTGTTCACCTTCAGCGCGAAGTAGGCGTTCCGGATCCGTCCTTGCCAACCCGATCCCCGGGAAACTAGATGCGGACATGATTCCCCATGGACCGTCGCCGTACCGGCTTGCCGTAGTGGCTCCGGACGGATCCGGGCAGGAGCGTGCCTTCACCTTGATCGAGCTGCTCGTGGTCATCGCCATCATCGCGATCCTCGCCGGGTTGCTGTTGCCGGCCCTGGCCAAGGCGCGCGAATCGGGCCGCGCCGCGGTCTGCGCCAGCAACGTCCGGCAGATGGGATTGGCATCGATGACCTATTCCTTCGATTTCGCGGGCAAGATGCCGTCGTTCCGCGATTGGCTGTGCAAACGTCCCGGCGATCTCTCCACCGGAACGCTTTTCCCCTATCTCAAATCGCGTGACGTCTACCTATGTCCGACCGACCGACAGGAACTCGCCTCGCGCAAGCGCATCGTCGTGCCCGCCACCGGCGGCTTCGGCGCGAAGCCGGGCAAACGCGATTACAGCTTCGCGATGAACTGCGGCCTGTGCCACGTGTCCGACATCGCCGCCTTCGTCAGCCCGACCTCCACCATGATCTACATGGAAGCGCAGATGGCCACCAACGACTACTCGGGCCAGGCCGGACCGACCTTCGGCTCGCACACGCTGTCGCTGCGGCACAACGGCCGCGGCCACTACCTGATGGGCGACCTGCACGTCGAGAAGGTCCGCCAACGCCAGAGCATCGCGATGGAGAAGCTCAAGCGCTTCTGGTTCCCCACCGATGACACGACCGGCGCCAACGGCATGCAGTTCGGCACCGGTTTGCAGTGAGTGCCCGCCCGCTTGGGCGCCTCCCTCCGGGACGCCACCAAAAGTGCTGCCAAGGCCGCTCGCGTTGGACACTGTGCCGGGCATGCACCTCATCGCCCGGACGTTCGCCGGCCTCGTCGGCACGTGGATCGCCTTCGCGATCGCCCTCGCCGCGGATGCGCCCGGGGATCAAGCGGCCTGGAAAGCTGTCGCCGTCCCCGGCCCGATGCCGGCCGCCGGGACCGCTTGGTACCGGGCCTGGGTGAAGGTGCCCGACTCGTACTTCTCCCAGCACGAGCGGAACCTGTTCGAGGAGTCGGTCGGCGTGAACATCCGCGACCTCGCCGGCGCGCATGAGGTGTGGGTGAACGGCAAAGTGATCGGCACCGGCGGATCCTTCCCGCCCGCGTTCCGCAGCGGAGCCGATGCCGTCCACCGCCACAAGGTCCCGGTCGGCACCCTGATGAAAGGCGGATGGAACGAGATCTCCATCCGGATCCACCAACCGCCGGGCGCCGGGCCGGGCGGCTTCCTGGGCGACGCGCCGTTCATCATGGATTACTTCCTGGAAGCCGTGCTGGCCGGACCGTGGCAATCCCGCGCGGGCGAGGGTCACACACCCGGTGGCGCGCTCACAGAGCGACCGGCGACGGCGACGTTCGATCGGTTCAAGGAATCCAGCCGCGTGCTCGGACGCGCCGAGCAGGTCCACGGCCCCAAGCTTCCGCCCGCGGGATCCGCCGCCAAGATGCGGCCCGCTCCCGACCTCGCGACCGATCTCTTGCTGAGCGAGCCGCTGGTGGCGCAACCGACCCACTTCAGCTTCGACGGACGCGGCCGCCTCTGGGTCGCCCAGTATCGTCAATACCCCTACCCCGCCGGCCTGAAGATGCTCAGCCGCGACAAATATTATCGCGCCCAGTACGACAAGGTCCCTCCTCCTCCGCCCGGCCACGACCACGGAGCGGACATCATCTCGGTCCACGAGGACACCGACGGCGACGGCGTGCACGACCGGCACAAGATCTTCCTCGAGGGGCTCAACATGGCCAACTCCGTGGTCGTCGGCCGCGGCGGCGTGTGGGTGATGCACACGCCCTACCTGCTCTTCTATCCCGACCGCGACGGCGACGACGTGCCGGATGGACCGCCCGAGGTCCGGTTGGCGGGCTTCGGGTTCGAAGACACCCATTCCGTCGCCAACGGCCTCTTGTGGGGACCGGACGGCTGGCTCTACGGCGGCCAAGGCAGCACCACCTCGTGCCGCGTCGTCCGGCCCGGGCTCGATCCGGCGGATTCGCCCGGCGTCTACTTCGAAGGCTGCATGGTGTGGCGATATCATCCGGACACGCGGGCGTTCGAGATCTTCGCGGAAGGCGGCGGGAACACCTTCGGGCTCGGGCTCGACGACCAGGGCCGCCTGCACTCCGGACACAACGGCGGCGGCACGCGCGGATGGCATTTCGTCCAGGGCGGCTTCTTCCCGATGCAGGGCCTGGATCCCGGGAAATTCGGTCCCGCGCGCGATCCGTACGCCTTCGGCGAGCTGCCGATGATGCGCACTTCGGAGGACGCGGTCCGCTTCACCCACTTCGGCGCGACCGCCGGCGGAACCGCGATCCCCGCGGCGTACCAGGGACTGCTCTTCTCGCTCGATCCGCTGCACAACGTCGTGCTCACCAGCGAGCGACGCCTCCGCGGATCCACCTTCGAGACCGTGGACCGGGCACCCGCGGTGCGCAGCGACGACGAAACCTTCCGGCCGCTCTACATCGCCAACGCGCCCGACGGTTCGCTCTTCGTCAGCGACATGTGCGAGTTCTACATCGCTCACGGGCAGCACTATCAGAACCAGATCGACCCGACCTCCGGCCGCATCTACCGCCTGCGCGGCAAGGACGCCGTCCTCGAGAAGGACAACGACCTCGAGCACAAGTCCACTGCCCGGCTCGTCGCGCTGCTGACGCATCCGGACCGATGGCACCGCTCGACCGCGGTGCAACTGCTCGGCGAACGCAAGGACCCGGAGGCCGCGGCGCCGCTGAAGGAACTCATCGCCCGCGACCGTGGCCTCGGCGCGCTCGGTGCGCTCTGGGCCCTGCACCAGTCCATCGGGCTCGATCCAGCGACGGCGCTCGCGGGCCTGGCCCATCCGTACGCGCCCGTCCGCATGTGGACCGCGCGCGTGCTCGGCGATGAGCGGGGACTCCAGCGCAACCTGGGTATCGGCCGCCACGCGCGAGGACCGGAGCCCGGCACGATGCCCGCTGCGCTCCACGCCGCGCTGGTCGCGCAGGCCGGGTCCGAGGCGGACGCCGAAGTGCTGTCTCAGTTCGCCTCCACCGCGCGCCGGCTCGAAGCATCGCAGGCCCTGCCGCTCGTCGCGGCCGTTCTCGCGCACGATGAGGCCACCGGTGATCCGTACATCCCACTGCTCTGCTGGTGGGTCTTCGAGGCGCACCTGCCGACCGCGGCCGACCAGGTCCTCGCCCTGCTCCGGGAACCCGCGCTCTGGGACAGACCCATGGTCTTCCAGCATCTGCTACCGCGGTTGGCCCGGCGCTTCGCCGTCGAGGGCAAGCGCGCGGACCTGCTCCATTGCGCCCGGCTGTTCCGGCAGGCGCCTTCGCCGCGCCACGCCGCGCAACTGATGAAAGGCTTCGAGGAAGCCTACCGCGGTCGTGCGATGACCGGGCTGCCCGAAGAACTCGCCGCAGCCATCGCGGGCGCCGGACGGACGCCGCTGGCCTTCCGCTTGCGGCAGGGCGACGCCGACGCCATCGCCGAAGCGTTGCGCCGCATGCAGGACGCCGGTGCGCCCGCGGACGAACGGTTGGTGCTGGTGCGCACGTTCGGCGAGACGCAGCGGCCCGAGGCGGTGGACGGCCTCTTGGCGATCGCCTCGACCGACACCATCGCGGTGCCGCTGCGCAAAGCCGCGTTCGCCTCGCTGTCCTCGTACGACGAGACCCGCATCGGCTCGAAGGCCTTGGCGATGTTGCCCGGGCTCGTCGGCGAGACGCGGACCGCGGCAGCGACGCTTCTCTCCAGCCGCATCGCATGGAGCCTCCGCCTGCTCGAAGCCGTGCGCGATGCGAAGGTGCCGTCCGGGGCGGTGCCGAAGGACGTCGCCGACCGCCTCCGCTCGAGCAAAGACAAGGCCGTGGCCGGGCTCGCCGAGCGCCTGTTCCCGGCGACGCCGACGCCGCCGTTGACCGGGGACGTGCGCCGACGCGTCGAGGAGATCGGGGCCATCCTGCGCCGCGCGCCGGGCGACCCCTACGCGGGCGAGGCGACGTTCCTGGAGCGATGCGGCGGTTGCCACAAGCTGTTCTTCAAGGGCGGCGCCGTCGGCCCGGACCT
>CAIWVP010000171.1 GCA_903916195.1 uncultured Verrucomicrobiota bacterium
GCGGCAACTACCACTACATCACCTACATCGCCACCGCACAGGCGTTGAAGGCGTTCGACCTTTGCGGCGAACTGCCTGCTGTCTCGAAGGACTGACAGGTAGACATACCTTGCCCGTGTCCGATTTTGGAGGCTCAGGCTTGAGGTGGGGGCCAAAGTCACGGGTGCCACCGTTGGGCTGGGGATCACCGCTTCGATGAACTCCACGGGCTTGGTGCGTGGACGGCCCTGCTTCGGAGGCGTGCACGCGGCCCCCTCAGAAGCAGGGCGCATTTCAACACGACCCCGTTGAAGCTGGCGGCGAGTCCACCTTCCTTGCCTGCCGGGCTCCCGTGCCGATGGGGGGCGACTGGGCGGAGGGACGGGGAGTCAGGCCTTCGGGCCGGCCGCGACGCGGGGAACGGTGGCCGCCGTGTACAAGGCGATGAACTCGGCGACGCCGGCCGGGCGCGGATTGAAGGTCGCGGTCCATTGGCGCGCCGCCTCGGCCGCCAGGTCCGGGATGCCGGCAGGATCCACGCCGGCTTCGGCGAGTGATCGGGGGGTGCCCGCGTGGTCGAGCAACGCCTCGATCCGGGCGAGCAGCGCCCGGACGGCGGAGGCCTCGTCCTCGCCCGACACCGCGATGCCCGAAGCGACCGCGAGCGCGGCGTAGGCCGCGCGGGCGCCGGGATCTCCGGTGGCATTGAATCGGACCACGTGGGGCAGCATCAGCCCCACGGCGGCGCCGTGGACGACGCCGTGGTGCGCGGTCAACGGATTGGCGGCGGAGTGGGCGGCGCCGAGCATCGAGTTCTCGATGGCGATCCCGGCGAAGGCGGCGCCGAGCGACATCCGTCCGCGGGCGTCGATGTCGCCGGGGAAGCCGATCACCCGCGGAAGGGCAGGAGCCAGCAGCTTGAACGCTTCGCTCGAATACATCTCCGACACCGCGTTGCGCTTCCGGGTCACCAGCGTCTCGACCGCGTGGGCGATGGCGTCGATGCCGGTGACGGCCGTGACGCGTCGCGGCTGCGAGACGGTGAGCTCGGGATCGAGCAGGGCGATGCGCGCGGCGGCCTTGGGGTCCAGGCAGGCCATCTTCTGGTGCGTCGCCTCGTCGGCGATCAGCGCGGCCGATTGGCATTCGCTGCCGGTTCCCGCCGTGGTCGGGATGGCGATGAGCGGGAGCATCGGTCGCGTCGCCTTGCCGACGCCCCAGTAGTCCTTCATCTCGCCGCCGTTGGTCAGGATGAAGTTGGCGCCCTTCGCGGTGTCCATCGAGCTGCCCCCGCCGAGGCCGATGAAGATGTCGGCCCGGCCGGCGCGGGCCGCGGCCAGGCAAGCGGCGACGTCGGCGGTGGTCGGGTTCTCACGCACGCCGTCGAACACGGTGACGGCGATGCCGGCGCCGGCGAGGAGGTCCATCGTCCGGCCCGCGTGGCCGGCGGCCACGATGCCGCGGTCGGTGACCAGGAGCGCACGCGTGCCGCCGAGGCCCTTCGCGAGGTCGCCGACCTTGCGGAGCTCACCGGCGCCGAACACGAGGCGGGTGCGGACGCTGCTGTCGAAAGGCGTCAACGGAGCGGTAGGGGCCACGTGCATCATGAGCGGCGACAGACTCGCGCATGGCGGCGGTTGTTCAAGTTCCGGTTGGACCGGTTCCGGTCGGACGGGCCGCGGCCACGGCTTCCGCGTAGCCTTCGCGGAAACCCGGGAACCGCGGTGACCATCCGAGCGCGCGGAGCTTCGCGTTGCTCACCCGCTTGTCGGTGAGGCCGCGTTTGCGGGCGGCGACCTCCGCTCCGGTGGCATGCGGGGGCAGGGGACGGCCCAACTCGCAGGATGCCCAACCGAGGAATCCCAGCTGCGTGACCGGCGTATCGTCGACGCAGTTGTAGATCCCACCGGCTTCACCGTGGTCCAGGACGGCGGCGATCGCGGAGGCGACATCGTCGCGATGGATCATGTTCATATGGCGGGTCCCGCCTCCGGAGATCCGGGCTTCGCCGCGGACGAGCTGTTGGAAGAGATGCCCGCGGCCGGGGCCGTAGATGCCGGCGACGCGGAGGACGACCGCCGGGAAGCCGTGGTCCCGGGCGGCGGCGACCAAGAGGTCCTCTGTATCGCGGAGCAGTCGGCCGGTGTCGCCCCTCGGCGCGGCCGGAGAACCTTCGTCCACGACCGAGCCGTCGTCCTGCGCGTAGACGCTGGTGCTGCTGGTGTGGACATACTTGGAGGGCGGATGGATCCGCAGCCAATCCAGCAAGGTGCGGGTACCTTCGAGGTAGACCTCGCGGTATTCCACCGCGCCGCCGCGCGAGGACGACGCGCAGTTCACGACGCGGTCGAAAGGACCCGGGAGCCGGTGCAGGTCGTCGCGGCGCGTCAGGTCGCCGAGCAGCGGCGTGATGCCCGCGGCGCGGAGCGCATCGCTTCCGTCCGCGGACCGGCGGAGCCCGAAGACGGCATCGCCGGCGGCAGCGAGCAACGCGCCGGTGGCCAGACCGACGTAGCCGCACCCGATGATGAGCGTCCTCCGGGAGGTGGCGGTCGACATGCGCACCATCTATGTGGTGGAAGGCAAAAACTGCAACCCGCGAAGGGGAAACTCCTTGCGGACGGCCGATGCGGCTTTGATATATCCCGTCATGCGACCCTTCTTCGGAGACGTCCCGGCATCGCGCATCCGCTCCTTCTCGACGGCCGTTGCGACCTGTCTCGTCCTTTTCGTGGCGACCGCGGCCGGAAGGGGGGTCACGGTGGACACCGAGGACAACTCCAGCACCGTCGCCGACGGCAAGACGTCGCTGCTCGAGGCCCTCCAAGGCCAGCAACCCGGCGACACCATCCGGTTCGCCATCCCGGGCGCGGGCCCTCACCGGATCAAGACCCCCGTCGGCGGCTACCCGCTCGTGACCCAGGACGGCATCACGATCGACGGCTATTCCCAGCCCGGTGCGAAGCCGAACACCCGCGACATCCTGTCCGGCAACGACGCCGTCCTCGCCATCTATCTCGACTCGACGGACGACACGTCGGCGGGCGATCCCAGCCAGCCCGACCGATCGTCCACGAGGCTTCCCTTTTCCGGTTACGGTCCCAGCGAGAACGCGGTCCTGGCCGTCCATGGCGCGGACCACGTCCGGATCAAGGGCCTCGGGTTCCTCGCGCGCCACACCGAGGGTTCGAGGGCCGATCCCTCGATCTATTGCGTGGCGCTGGTCGATGGCGCGGAGGATTGCCGGGTGCAGGGATGCCGTTTCGGTCTCGACCCGGACGGGACGACCTTGCGCGGCGGCGCCTCGGCGGTCGCCGGTTTCCGCCATCGCGTGGAGAACGACCTGGGCGACATCGTGGACTCGTTCTCCGGCGGGCTCGTGTTCGGGACCGACGGCGACGGCGTCGCGGACGTCTCGGAACCGAACGTCGCCGTCGACATGCACATCACCCTCGCGCTCGAGCTGCCGAGAGCGAAGATCGCCGGCAACTACTTCAACGTGCTCCCCGATGGCGTGACCTTCGTCCCCGTGGACCAGATCCGCCGGCACCTGCTCGCGGTCGGCCGCACGGGAGGCGACGCCACGGTGGAGAACATCGAGAACGGGCGCTTCACCGACGGGACCGTCATCGGGACCGACGGGGACGGCGTCAGCGACGCGGCGGAGCGCAACGTCTTCGATACCGCCTTCCATGACCATCTCATCGAGTTCTATGGCGACGCCAAGGACATCGTGGTCGCCGGCAACTATTTCGGCGTGGGCGTGGACGGCACGACCCGGGCTCCGGCGGCCACCGGGGTCGCGCCGGGCCTGCTCGCGTTCGCCGGGGCGGGGAACGTCCGCATCGGCTCGGACGGGGATGGCAGGAGCGACGCGCTCGAGGGCAACCGGATCGTCGGCATCCCCGGGAGCCGCTTCGTCGACGCGCCGCCGGGCCTGCGCATCCTCGCGCGACGGAACGAGGTGGTCGGCTGCGCGTTCGCCGGGTTCCCGTTCGCGGACGGCGATGTGAACGGGCTGTATTCCGACCACTATTCCGATGTTTTGGCCGATGCCTTCAGCTCTTTTCCAGTCGTGACCTCGACGGCGGAAGGGTTCCTTGTGGGAACCCTTCCGGGGGTGCTCACAGATCAGTATCCGCTCTCGGAGGTGGATGTGTACCTCGCCGACCCCGCGTCGGTGACGAACGGCCCGGCGCTGCCGGGCCTCTATCTGATGTCGTTCCGCGACAACGGTGCGGTCGACCTGGATCCGGCAGCCGATGCCTTCAAGGTGCCGCTCGGAGGCCTGGCCATCCCGCCCGCGTCCCGGCTGGTCCTGGCGGTCGGCTATTCCCGGACCGTTGACGGCTTCGGGCCCGCCGGCACGCCGGTGACCGGACCGCTTTCCGCGGCGGTGGCGGCGACGGCCGTCGAGGTCGCGGCGCCGGTGTTCACGGAGCAACCGGTCGGTGCCACGCGTCCCGAAGGTGCCGGGATCACGTTCAGCGCGGCGGCGGCGGGCAGCGGCGTGATCTTTCAATGGAAGCTCGACGGCAAGCCGGTTGTCGGAGCGACGGACGCCACTTACACGATCGCGGCGGTCGGATCGGCCGACTCCGGCGACTACACCGTCGTGGCGAGCAACGGCGGCGGGTCGGTGACGAGCCGGCCGGCCAAGCTGACGGTGGTGGTCGTGGCGCCGGTGTTCACGCTGCAACCGGTCGCGGCGACACGGCTCGAAGGCGTCGGTATCACGTTCAAGGCCGAGGCGGCCGGCAGCGGCGTCGCCTATCAGTGGCGGCATGGCGGGACGCCGATCGCCGGGGCGACGAACTCCGTCCACGCGATCACCGCGGCCAGCGCGGCCGACGCCGGCGACTACACCGTCGTGGCAAGCAACGGCGGCGGCTCGGTCACGAGCCAGGCGGCGAGGCTGACCGTGGTCGTGGTGGCGCCGGTCTTCACGGTCCAACCGGTCGGTGCGAGACGCGTCGTCGGCACATCGGTCGTCCTCACCGCGGCGGTCGATGGCATCGGCCTGAGCTACCAGTGGAGGCTCGGCGGGAAGCCGGTCCCCGGGGCGACGAACATCAGCCACACCATCGCTGCGGTCGCTTTGGCCGACGCCGGCGACTACACCGTCGTGGCGAGCAACGGCGGCGGGTCGGTCACGAGCCAAGCGGCGAAACTGACCGTGGTCGTCGCGCCGCCGGTCTTCACGTTGCAGCCCGTCGGTGCGACGCGCGCCCTCGGTGCATCGGTCGTGTTCACTTCGGCGGCCGAGGGCACCGGCGTGACCTACCAGTGGAGGTTCGGCGGGAGACCGATCGCCGGCGCGACGAAGGCCAGCCACACGATCGCGTCGGTCACGGCGTCGTCGGCTGGCGACTACCTGGTCGTCGCGAGCAATCCCGGCGGCTCGGTGGCGAGCCAGGCGGCGAAGCTGACCGTGGTGGTGCCCGCACCGGTCTTCACGATCCAACCGGTCGGCGTCACGCGGCCCGAAGGCACGGCGGTCGTGTTCACGGCGTCGGCCGATGGCGTCGGCGTGACCTACCAATGGGAACGGGGCGGCAACCCGATCCTTGGGGCGACGAAGTCCGTTCTCGAGATCGCGGCGATCGCCTCGGCCGACGCCGGGGACTACACCGTCGTCGCGAGGAACCTCGGAGGGTCGGTCACGAGCCAAGCGGCGAGATTGGTCGTTGCCTCCTTGTCGCCGATCTTCACGGTGGAGCCGGTCGGATCGATGCGTCTCGAGGGCGACGGCGTCGTGTTCACGGCGTCGGCCGAGGGCGTCGGCGTGACCTACCAATGGAAGCTCGACGGGAAACCGGTCCCCGGAGCGACGGCCGGCACCTACACGATCGCGGCGGTCGTCTTGGCCGATGCCGGTGACTACACGGTCGTCGCGAGCAACAGCGGCGGGTCGGCGACGAGCCGGCCGGCGAGTCTGACGGTCGTGCCGTCGACCGATGTCCGGCCGGGGCTGGTCGCCCACCTCAAGTTCGACGACTCCTACGCCGATGCGTCCGGAAACGGTTCCGACGCCCGCGGGAAAGGGACGAAGAACCAGCCGATGTTCGAGGGCGGGAGGATCGGCAAAGGCGTGCGGATCACGAACAAGAAGGACGGCACGGCGGACGCCTATGTCTCCCTGGGATATCCTGCGCCGCTGAGATTCGGGGACGGCTCCACCGGTACTGATTTTTCCCTGTCGATGTGGGTCAAGATCATCAGCCAAGCGGACGACCAGGCCTTGGTCTCCAACAAGGACTGGAGCAACATCGGCAACCGCGGGTGGGGTCTGTTCTCTCAGGAAGACGGGGCGTTCCGGGTGAACGTCGCCAGCGCCAACGGCACGGTTGCCGATCGCCCGAAGGCCGGCCTGAAGGATGGCGACTGGCATCTCCTCACGGTCTCGGTCTCGCGCAGGGGAAGCGTGGATTCCTACGTCGACGGTCTGCCGATCTCTTCCGCGCGCGTGCCGGTGCTCGGCGACATAGACACCGATGGGCTCGGCCTTTCGGTCAACATCGGCCAGGACGGCACGGGCACCTACACCGACTTCGGGAGCGCGGAGATCGACATGGTGGTGGACGACCTCGGTCTGTGGCGCCGCAAGCTGGAGGCTCCGGAGATCCTTGCCATCTACCTCCGTGGGCTCGCCGGGAAGAGCCTGGATCAACCGCCGGCGCCCAGGCCGCTGGTGTTGACGTCTCCATCGGTGAAGACAGCCGGTCTGGTGCTGGAATGGAGCGGCGGCACCGGCCCGTTCATCGTGCAAGGCAAGCTGGGCCTGACCGATGCCTGGTCCGATCTCAAGACCACGACCGAGCGGACGGCAGTGCTCCCGGTGTCCGCGCAGAGCGGGTTCCTCCGGATCGTGGACGGCACGACGGACCGGTGACGCGGCGCAAGGTGCCCTTGGGTGGAGAGGACGCGCGTCCTTCGAGGTCGTGCGGCTGCGGCACGACGGCCCGGTGCCGGCATCCGCTTCCGGGGTTCCGGAACGTGGACGGATCTCGACAGATCCTCGCCCTCGGGTGGGGCCTTGGTTAGGCTCCCCGTCCCCATGGGTGATGTTCAGCTCAATGATGCGTTCTTCCAGAAGACGGCCGGCTGGGAGGCCGTGCAACTTGCCCGCGCGCTGCTCGCGGCGGGGAAGGTCTTGTCCTCCAACTGGACGCCGCCGCTGCTCAAAGGCGTCGTGATGGCGGGCGAGACCAGCTACCGAGCCGGGTTGGTCATCAACAGCAGCTTCGACGTCGAGAACATCTGCACCTGCCGCCCGTCGCGCGAGGACGGTTCCATCTGCGCGCACTCCGTCGCGGTCGGTCTGCACCTCCTGAAGCCGGTGGCGCAGAACGCGGCGGGCAAGGGGACGCTGGCCACGGTGACGCCGGCGGCGGCGGCCAAGGAGTCCGTCCAGCTCCGGCGCTCGGACGCGGGCGAGCCGCTCGAGGTCCACGTGATCTTCCCGCCGAACCTCGCGGATGCCGTGGCCCGCGGCCGCGCGGTGGTGGTGTTCGAAGGCGTCACGCGGCGTGGTCGGTCTCCGCTCAACGCCTTGGCCCGATCCGGTCCGTTCGCGCTCTCGGCGCAGGACGCGGCGCTCTTGGACGCGGCGGAGCTCTTGGCCGGTGGCGACACCCCGGGGATGGTGCAGCTGCCGGCGAAGGACCTGCTGGCCTTGTTCCCCAAGATGGCGGGGCATCCGCGGATCTCGGTGGGTCGCGACCAACCGCTGGTGGTCTCGCGCGATCCAGCCCCGTTGCCGTTGCGCGCGGGGCTGGAGGACGACGGCGAGATCACGCTGTGGATGAAGCCGGGCGTGAAGCCGCCGGTCGTGTTGACCGACGGGACGACGGCCTGGGCGCTCGGGCCCGGATCGCTCCGTCCGCTCGCGCTCGCGCCGCAGTTCCGCGAGGTGCTGCGCCGGGAGATCCGCGTGCCGCGGGCGCAGGTGCCGCAGTTCCTCTCGCAGGATTGGCCGAAGCTCGCCGCGGTGAGCCCGGTGGAATGCAACTTCACCCTCGAAGATTTCTCGCTCTCGCCGCAGCCGCCGAAGTTCATCTTCAACCTGGCGGGCGGGCTGGCGCAGCTGACCGGCACGCTGCAATGCGCCTACGGCCCGCGGATCATGACCGTCGGCGTCACGGCGAAGGATGAATCCGCGTGGCTGCCGGACCCGATGGACCCGCGCCGCTACTCGACGCGCGACCTGCTCGCCGAGCACGACTCTCTGATGCGCCTGCGGGCCGCCGGCTTCGTCGGACCGGATGCGCAGGGCAAGTGGCAGATGGCCGGACAGGACCGGGTGATCGCCTTCTTCTCGCGGGAGTATCCGCGGATGGAACGGGAGTGGGAGGTGTCGCTCGAAGAGCGGCTGGAGCGCAGCACGGAGAAGAACTTCGAGCGCATCACGCCGCAGTTCCGCGTGCTGCCGAGCGGCGAGCAGTGGTTCGACCTGGAGGTCGGCTACGTGTCCGGCGCCGGCGAGCGCTTCAGCCCGGCGGATATCCAGCAACTGCTCCAGGGCGGCGGGCGCAAGCTGAAGAACGGTAAGTTCGCGCTGCTCGACACGGGTGCGGTCGAAGAACTGCAGGAGGTCATCCTCGACTGCGCGCCGCAACAGCGGGCCGGCGCGGGCGACGCCGGGACGACGCGGTACCGGATGGGCGCGGAGCAGGCGGGGTTCCTCGATTCGACGCTGCAAGAGCAGGGCTTCGCGGTGACGGCACCGGCGGCGTGGCGCGACCAGGTCCGCCAGCAGACCGGCGAGACGAAGCTCGTCTGTCCTCCGCTCGGCGACCTGGACGCCGTGCTGCGCCCTTACCAGAAGCACGGCGTCGCGTGGCTGCGTTTCCTCCGCGACCACCATTTCGGGGGCGTGCTCGCCGACGAGATGGGTCTGGGCAAGACGTTGCAGGTGCTGACCCACCTTGATTCGGTCGGACGGCAGGCGAAGCCGTCGCTGGTGATCTGTCCGACGTCGCTGGTCTTCAACTGGGCCGCCGAGGCGGTGAAGTTCACCCCGAAGCTGCGGGTGCTCGCGTTGAACGGTCCCGACCGGCACGTGCTGTTCGACCGGATCCCCGGGAGCGACCTCGTCATCACGAGCTACGCGTTGATCCGGCGCGACGCGGAGCGGTACCGCGGGCTGGAGTTCGACACCGTCGTGCTCGACGAGGCGCAGCACATCAAGAACCGCCAGACCCAGAACGCCGTCGCCGTGAAATCGATCCGCGCCGCCCATCGCCTGGTGGTCACCGGCACGCCGCTCGAGAACTCGGTGCTCGACCTGTGGAGCCTCTACGACTTCCTGATGCCGGGCTATCTCGGCACCGCGCAGGATTTCCGCGAGCGCTACGAGATGCCGATCACCAAGGAGCGGGACGCCGCGTGCATCGCGCGGCTCGGCAAACGCGTGAAACCGTTCCTGCTCCGCCGCCTCAAACGGGACGTGGCGAAGGACCTCCCGGCGAAGCTCGAGCAGATCGCCTGGTGCGACCTCACGCAGGAGCAGGCCGCCGTGTACCAGCAACTGCTCGCCCACACGCGCAAGGAGGTCATGGCCGCGGTCGGTGAACAGGGTCTGGCCAAGAGCCGGATGCTCGTGCTGACCGCGCTGCTGCGGTTGCGGCAGGTCTGCTGCGACCTGCGCCTGCTGGCGAAGAAGGACGACGCGGAGGCGAAGGGCCCGGCCGATCCGAGCGGCAAGCTCCAGCTCTTCGGCGAGCTGCTCGACGAGATCGTCGACGGCGGTCACCGGGTGCTCGTGTTCAGCCAGTTCACCTCGATGCTCGCGCTGCTGCGCGAGGAGCTGGCGGCGCGTGGATTGGACCACTGCTATCTCGACGGCTCGACGAAGGACCGCGGCGCGGTGGTGGAGCGGTTCCAATCCGATGAGAAGGTGCCGGTGTTCCTCATCTCGTTGAAGGCCGGCGGCGTCGGCCTCAACCTCACGGGCGCCGACACGGTCGTCCACTTCGACCCCTGGTGGAACCCGGCGGTGGAGGACCAGGCGACCGACCGCGCGCACCGCATCGGGCAGACGCGCGTGGTGACGAACTACAAGCTGATCACCCGCGGCACGGTGGAGGAGAAGATCCTCAACCTGCAGCGCAAGAAGCGCGAGGTCATCGCGGCGACGCTGTCGGGCGAGGAGGCGTTCACCGAATCGCTCAGCTGGGACGAGATCCAGGAGCTGCTGGGGTGAACGGCGCGTAGTGATCAGTGGTCAGTGGTCCGCCGTCCCCGATCGGAGAACGCGTTCTGCTTACTGCTTACTGCTTACTGCTTACTGATCACTGGCTACTGATCACTGGCTACTGATCACTGGCTACTGATCACTGGCTACTGATCACTCTTCCCCTCTGTCGTCATCACGGGATCCGCAGCAACTCCGCCTGGGTCCAGGAATCCTCGCGCTTCGCGGTCGCGGCGCGGGCGGCCTTGATGGTGGCTTCTGTCACGGGCGGGGCGGCGTGGCCCCATTCGCGGCGGATGTAGGTCAGGGCGTCGGCGATCTGCTGGTCGGTGAGCGCCTCGGCGAGCGCGGGCATGTTGAGCAGGTAGTTCACGCCCTTCACGGAGATCTCGTCGCGGACGCCGTGCAGCACGATGCGCGCGAGGCGTTGCTCGCTGCCGAGCGTCCACTCGGAATCGCGGAGCGGCGGTGCCAGGCCTTCCTGTCCGTTGCCGTGCGGCTGATGGCAGGCGCCGCAGACCACGGTGTAGAGCTCCTTGCCGCGGGCGAAGCTCGCCGCGTCGTCGTCTCCGAGCGCGGCGGCGGCGGGCGCGGGCGCGGCCATCCCTGGTTTGCCCGGCCACGCGAGCAACGGATCGACCCGTGCGACGAGGGACATCACTTCGGGGGATCCGATGGTCCGCAACTGGGCGACCGCTTTGGGCTCGGCGGGGAACCGGACCGGTCGGACGAGCGGCGCCGGTTGTCCGGGCTTCGCCAGGGGCACGGTCCCGGCGATGCCGCCGAGGATGGCGACCTGTTGCCAATCGCCGGGCTTCGGCATCGCGGCGAGGTCGAGCAGCCTCGCGATCTTTCCGGGGTCGCCTCCCAAGGCCACGCATCGGGCCAGGCCGGCGAGCAGCTGGGCGTGGCCGTTCTTCATGGTGGCGCAGACAGGGTCCTGGACCAGCGAGGCGAGGAAGTCGACCTCGCGTCCGGCAAGGCCGCTGATCACGGCGTCGAACCGCAGCGGGCTGGGCGCGGCGTTCATGAGCAGCACGCGGGAGATCGCCTCGGTCGCCGGCGTCCGGATCTCGCCGAGCGTGAGCAGGAGCTGGAGCTGCTCCTCGAGCGGGACGAACCCGGCGCGTTGGAGCACCAGGTTGATGGCGGCCTCGCGTTGCGGGCCTCCCAGGAATCCTTCGCTCAGCCGGAGCGCGGCGCCGCGGATCTTCGGTGCCGGATCGTCCAGCGCGGTCGCCAACGTCGCGAGGTCGAGTTCGCCGAGCCCTTCGAGCGTCCACAAAGCGTGGAGGCGTCCGGTCAGCGGCGCGGCGTCGCCGGCGCCGGCCAGCTTGCGGAGTTGCGGCACGGCCCCCGTGGCCCGGCGTTCGACGAGCATCTGCTGCGCGCGATCGCGCCACCAGCCGTTGGGATGCGACAGCTTCGCGACGAGGTCGCCGTCGGTGGGCCGGGCACCCAGCCGGTCGCGTCCGACCGGCCGGCCCTCCCGGACGACGCGCCAGATGCGGCCCATGTCGACGGGCGATTGCAGGCCGCGCGACTCGATCTGCTTGCGGAGATAGCTGGTGAGGTAGATGTGGTGCTGGATCAGGCCGCGGTAGAGGTCGACGATGTAGAGCGCGCCGTCGGGGGCGTTGTGCAGGTTGACCGGACGGAAACGTTCATCGGTCGAGGTGAGGAACTCGGCGCCCGGATAGGCGTTGGTGGCGGTGAGGAGGCCGTCCTGGTTGGTGATGCGCTCGCGGCGGACCATGTTGCCGGTCGGTTCGCAGAGGAACACGTCGCCGGTGAACTCGGGGCCGAACTGGTCACCGCGGTAGACGACCGGTCCGCAGGCGCCGGTGAAGGTCGCGAGCTTGCCTTCGGGGGTCAGCTGGCCGGGCTGGTAGCCGCGGTTGACGCCGGGGTTGACGCGCGCGGTCCAGACCCTCAGGTCCTTCTCGATCTGCACGTTCGCGCCGAAGCCCGGGCGAAGGTCCGGATTGCGCGCGAGGTACCGGCTCTCCACGAGGTCGGCGCGGAGCGGGTCGGAATTGGAGTTGTGGAAGAGCCGGCCGTGGTCGTCCTGGGAGAGCCCCCATTGTCCGCGGGAGAGGGTGGGTTCTTTGGCCCAGTGGGTGACCGATCCGCCGAGCCATCGGTAGCGCCACGCGTGGTTGGCGGAGTAGACCCAGTTGTCGAGCCCCCAGGTCGGGCTGTTGCTGGCGTGCTCGGGGTTGGCCTTGCGGCCGAGGCGCGGGTCGTCCTGGGTCGCGTAATCGTCGGCGATCATCACCTTCTCGTCGGCCTTGCCGTCGCCGTCGGTGTCGCGCGCGAACCAGAGCCGCGGCGGTTCGGCGACGACCACGCCGTCCTGGAAGAGCATGAGCGAGCGGGGCATCACGAGGCCGCCGAGGAAGACCGTCCGCTTGTCCATGCGGCCGTCGCCATCGGTGTCCTCGAGCACGACGATGTTGCCGCTCGGTTGTTGTTCGCCGGTGCCGTCGGGTGTGGGCATGTAGCCGGTCATCTCGACGACCCAGAGGCGGCCCCGCGCATCGGCCTGCATGGCCACGGGCGAATGGACCAGCGGCTCGGCGGCGACGAGCTCGACCCGGAACCCCGGCGCGACGGCGAAGGTCTTGGCCTCCTGCTCCGGGGTGAGGACCGGGGCAGGCGGGATGATGTCCCGGGGCACGAGTTCGCGCTGGAGTTCGTTGGTCTTGTCGCCGTTCTGCGCCGCGGCCGTGAAGGCGAGGAAGACGGCGGCGAGCAGGCGGTGGATCGGTTTCATGGACATGGCGAGATACGGGCGACCGACGCCGCGAGACGCGAAAGGCTTCATCGGATCCTTCGGTCGGCTGGCGGCTGGCGGGAGTTAGGTACCCGCGTTCGGCGACCGAGCCAAGCCCGGTCGATCCGCGCGGTGCACGATCTCCGATCTTCAAGAATGGTTTTGACACCTCGCCGGCCGTTCCGGCATCCATTGCCCGTCCCGGGCGACCGGGACACTCATCAAGAGTGACGGAGGGAACGGCCCGTTGATGTCACGGCAACCGGTCGGACGGCAGTCCGATGACCAGGTGCCAAATCCGGTCCGGGACCCCAGCGATGGGGCGACGGCAAAGATGAGGAGAGCTGCTCCGCGTTTTCGCCCTCTTCTCATCCGCACGGGAAGCGGGCTTTTTCATGCCCGGGTCCCGTCGCCGCGGCGAGAGCGCGACAGGATAGCCATGAGCGACAAGCAAGGTTTCATGAAGGCGTTGAAGTGCCGTGAGTGCGGCCGCGAGGTCCCGCTCACCGCCACGCACGTCTGCGAGTTCGACTTCGGTCCGCTCGAGGTGGCCTACGACTACGAGCTGATCAAGAAGTCGTTGACCCGCGAGGTCATCTGTTCGCGTCCGCAGACGATGTGGCGCTACCGTGAGCTGCTGCCGATCGCGGGCGAGCCGACGGTCGGCCGGCAGGTCGGCTACACACCGCTCGTCAAGGCGGACCGTTTGGCCAAAGCGCTCGGCATCCGCGAGCTCTGGGTGAAGAACGACGCGGTGAACTACCCGACGCTGTCGTTCAAGGACCGCGTGGTCTCCGTCGCGTTGAGCCGTTCGGTCGAGCTGGGCTTCAAGACCGTCGCCTGCGCCTCGACCGGCAACCTCGCCAATTCCGTCGCCGCGAACGCGGCCGCGGCCGGCCTCGACGCGTACGTCTTCATCCCGTCCGACCTGGAGCTGGGGAAGGTCGTCAACTCGCTCGTCTACGGCGCGAACGTCATCAGCATCAAGGGCCACTACGACGAGGTGAACCGGCTGTGCGCCGAGATCGCGGGCAAGTACGGATGGGCCTTCGTGAACGTCAACATGCGGCCCTACTATGCCGAGGGCAGCAAGAGCATGGGCTTCGAGATCGCCGAGCAATCGGGCTGGCGGGTGCCTGAGCACACGGTGGTCCCGATGGCCTCGGGATCGCTGCTCACCAAGATCCACAAGGCGTACCAGGAGTTCACCAAGCTCGGGCTCGTCCCGGAGTCGAAGTGGAAGGTCCACGGCGCCCAGGCCACCGGCTGCTCGCCCATCAGCGTCGCGCAGAAGGCGGGCCTGGATTTCTTCAAGCCGGTCAAACCGAACACCATCGCCAAGTCGCTGGCCATCGGCACGCCGGCCGACGGCTTCTACGCGCTCAAGGTGATGAAGGAGACGGGCGGCCATGGCGATGACGTGAGCGACGACGAGATCCGCGACGGCATCCGCCTGCTGGCGGAGAACGAGGGCATCTTCGCCGAGACCGCCGGCGGCGTGACGGTCGGTGTCGCGAAGAAGCTCATCGCTTCCGGCAAGATCCCGGCCGGTTCCAGCGCGGTGCTCTGCATCACCGGCAACGGCCTGAAGACGCTCGAGGCCATGACCGGCCACGTCGGCAGCACCCGCGAGATCCGGCCCAGCCTCCGCGAGTTCGAGGCCGTCATGGCGCAGGACAAACCGGAGCTGGTGGCCCGATGATCTCCATCTCCATCCCGCCGACGCTGCGGCGCTTCTGCGGGGACCAATCGACCGTGGACGTCTCGCCGGGGACCGTCGCGACGGCCGTCGGCGAACTGCACGACCGCTTCAACGGCATCCGCGACCGGTTGCTCGACTCCGGCGGGAGCATCCGCGGCAGCGTGCTCATCTTCGTCAACCAAGAGGACATCCGCTTCCTGCAGGGGCAGGAGACCCCGCTCAAGGAAGGCGACGAGGTCAGCATCATCCCCGCTTTCGCCGGAGGCTGAAGATTTCACGCCTTGCCCGGGCCGCATCCATCTCCGACACTCCTCCCACCGAAACCGATATGTCTGTCAAAGTCCGCATCCCCACACCTCTCCGGAAACTCACCAACGAGCAGGAGCTCGTCGAGGTCGCGCCCGGCACCGTCGCCGCGGCCATCAAGGAGTTGCAGGAGAAATTCCCCGGGATCCAGGAGCGCTTGGTGGACGACGCCGGGCAGGTGCGCCGCTTCGTCAACGTCTACGTGAACGAGGAGGACATCCGCTTCCTCCAGAACAACGACACCGTCCTCAAGGATGGTGACGAGGTCAGCATCATCCCCGCGATCGCCGGGGGTTGAACCGTTCCGGCTCCGATCCCGATCCCCGCCCTTACTGCCATGGCCGCCTCCAAAAAAACCAAGCCCGTCGCCAAGAAAACCGCACTGCAATCGTCGCGGATGTGGCTGATGTATCCGCCGAAGCTGATCAAGCATCCGGTGATCTGGGAGCTGGGCCATAAGTTCGCGGTCACCACCAATGTGCGGCAGGCGAGCGTCACCGACGAGATCGGTATCGTCTGCCTGGAGCTTGAAGGACCCGCTTCCGAGCTGACCGCCAGCGTCAAGTGGCTCAAGAAGCTCGGCGTGAACGTCGAGCCCGTGGAGCTCAGCACGATGGAGTCCTGACCTCGTCGCGCGGTCCTCCTTCCAGGTCTTCTATCCGGCCGGCCCCCTCGGACGTTGATGCTTGTCAACGTGTTCCCGTGGGCGTCCGTTCCCAAGACTCTGTCTTGACCGCCGTGTGCGACCGTCTTATCACGCTGCGCAGGCAGAGCCCCTAGGAAGACACCCCTTCAACCCCCCAGACCTTTATCCACTATGACGAAGCGCGACCTGGTCGTCCGCATCGCGGCTGAAACTGGACTCACCCAAGAGCAGATCTTGGATGTCGTCCAGAAGACGTTGGACTACATCTCCGGCTCCGTGGCCGAGGGTGAGACGGTCGAGCTCCGCAATTTCGGAGTGTTCGAGGTGAAGATCCGCAAAGCCCGCATCGGCCGGAACCCGAACTCGCCCGAGGACGACGTGCCCATACCGCCGCGCGCCGTGGTGAAGTTCAAACCCGGCAAGGAGATGCGGGAATCGGTGCTGAAGCTCACGCCCAAACGCTGAGCCGATCGGTGGCCGATGCGCGGCCCCGTCCGGTGGACCTCGACCGCATCGGCGCGGCCACCGTACTCGATCTATCGTCGGGAACGGGCATGTGACGTCTGCGGGATCCGCGTATGCCGGAGAAATCCCGAGGAAGTTCAACGCTTCCGCTGGGCGCGCTTCTTGGCCTCCAGCAACCGGCTTGCGGTGCCGGCTTGTTCCGCTGGAGGTTCCACGACGACGACCGGGGTCCCGCCGTCGTCCTTTCCTTGGACGGCAGACGGGGTGTCCGATGGAAGGGGAGACGCCTTCGGGTTGAACAGATCCGGTGACGGGAGGGGGGCCGGGGTGCTCGCGGCGCCGGCCGCGGTCCGGGTCCCGCGCACCTGCCCGCGGCGTGCGAGCAGCGGACCAAGCGATTCCTGCGCGGCGGTGGCGCGGCTGCCGTCCCCGAGCCCGAGTTGGACGCGGACCTTCTGCCACCAACGGCTCCATTCCTCCCGGTCGACGTCCACGCGGCGGACACCGACGTCCAGGACGAAGAGCACCACCAACAGCCGCAGCATGGCTTCCCAGAGATCGCGCGGCTGGAAGGTCTTGAGGCGGCCGAGCAGGAAGGGGTTGTCCACCGCCATGTCGAGCACCTTGCCTCCCCCGGCCTCGGCGAGCCGTCGTAGCAGGTCGAGGTTCGGCTCGGCGGCGTTGAACTCCGGCGAATAGTTCACGCTGGCGCCGAGGACCTGCGATCCGACGAGCTTGCCGCCGCGGGTCTCCGTGAGGTTCAGCAGGTAGGCACCGACCTCTTTGGTCGGGAACTTCGCCTCGTAGCGACCGGGCCCCGTCTGCACCAGCGCGACGTCGACGCGCGCGCCCTTGGGGCTGACCACCGTCGTCCGGAGGTCGAGGAAGTTGCGGTAGTTCCCTTGTGCGTCGAGCGCCTCCACCGAGATGACGCCCTGACCGTTCTCGACGGAGACCTCCGTGTTGAAATCCGCGGTGTCCACGCGGCGCAGGGCCCAGTTCGCCGTCTGCGACCAGAACTGCTGGAACTGGCCCCAGGCCATCCAGTCCTGCGCCCACTTGGGCCGCGCGTCGCTGGTGAAGGCCACCGCGCGCCCGAGGCCGAACTGCCAGTGCGCGAGGACCGGATCGCCCTTGTCGCTCACCAGCGGCACCTCCGCGCGCGGCTTGCTGGTCGTGGCGACGTAGCCGCGGAGGACCGGATAGGAACCTCCGCCGATGCCCCGGACCAGTTCGGTCGCCGCGGCGAGCTGCGGCTTGAACGGGTCCTCGATGATGGCCGATTTGAGGATGACCGCGGCTTCCTTGATGAAGATCTGCGGGAGTTGCGCGGCGGACTTCACGTCGTAGAAGCGACCGTTCCCCAGCTCCGCCATCTTGATCATCGTGGTCGGCTGGACGTGGCCGCCGATCATGACCGTGCTGACGGTGATCTTGTGCGCCGCGAGGTCCTTCATCAGCGTGTCGCTGGGGGCGCCCGGGTCGCCGTCGCTGAAGACGATCAGGTGCTTGATGTTGGCCGTCGATCTTTGGAGAGCCTCATCGGCCAGCGTCATCAGGCCCTGGAAGCTCGGCAGGTCGCCCTGGTTCATCCCGGCGATGGCGGAGGCGAGCTTCCCCTTGTCGCGGACCGGCTGGAGGTCGAACAGGGCCTTGTCCACGCCGTCCCAGAGCCACACGCCCATCTCGTCCTGCGGCCCGAGCGCGTCGAGCGCGGCGATGCCGATGTCGCGGGCGACCTGGTTGCCGTTGGCGAACTCCATGCCGTGCATCACCAGGCCGAGCGCGCCCTTCGGCAGGACCTTCTTGGAGCTCAGCTCCATGTCGAGCGGCAGCGCCTCCTCGAGAGGCGTGTGCCGGTAGCCGCCGGCGGCGAAGGACTGGTCGCCGCCGATCACGACGAGGCCGATGCCGAAATCCCGCACCGCGCTCTGCAACAGCTGCATCAGGTCGCGGCCGAGGTCGCCCGCCGCGATGTTGCTCAGCACGATCTCGTCGTAGCTCTGCATCTCGGCGAGGGTCGAGGGGACCTTGTCCGGCCCGACCAAGGAGACCTCGAGTTTCCCGCTGCCCAGCGCGGCCGCGAGCGTGCGGTCCTGTGCCGGGTCGGAGGACACGATGAGCACCCGCGGGTCGCCGCGCACCGAGACGAAGCTGCTCGCCTTGTTGTTCTGCGGGACCGTGTCGCCCTCGACCTCGACCTGCACGCTGTAGCCGTAGAAGCCCGCGTCCTTGAGCGTCTGCGGGAAGGTGAACAGGTTCTTGCCGGCCTCGAGCCGGACCTTCTGTTCGCCCAGCAGCTGGTCGTTGCGGAAGAGCCGGACCTTCGCCGCTTGCGCTTTGTCCGAGTTGGCGAAGATCTTCGCGTCGAACGTCTGGCCCTTCTTGATGTTCGCGGGCAGGCCCAGCTTCTGTACCGACACGTCGCCGGTGCGCTCGACGCCCAGCGGCACCACATCGAGCGACACACCGAGAGGTCTCGCGGCGAGCAGCGCGGCGATCGAGTCACCGATGTTCTCGTTGCCGTCGGAGAAGAGCACGAGCCGCTTCTGCCCGGCCTCGGGGAACGCCGCGGTCCCCAGCCGGATCGCGCCCGCGATATCGGTCCGCTCCCCGCCGACGACCGCCTGGATCTTCTCCGCTTCGGCGACCTTGGTCACCGTGGTCTCGAGCGCGGCGTCCGTGCCGAACACGAGGAAGCCCGCGTTGTCCTGCGATTTCTTGGCCTTCGCCCACTTGTTGGCGGAATCGCGTGCCTGCTCCTGCTGCGGAGACGGGATCGAATCCGACCGGTCGAGCATGAAGAAGGTGTTCATGCCTTCCATCGGCTTCTTCCACTGCGCGCCGGCGATGCCGAGGACGAGCAGGGACAGGACGACCATCCGGATCATCGTCGACGTCCAGCGGCGCCAGTGTGTGAGCGACACGTCCGATCGCCAGGCCAGCCACAACGTCCACGCCGTGGCGGGGAGCAGCAGCGTGAGCAGGATCGGATGGGTGAAGGTGAAGCGCACGGGTGGGGGCGGTGACCAGTAGGTCAGTGGTCAGTGGGTCAGTGCTCCGAGGGGCGTCGTCGGGTGGCGAGATCGGTGCTGGGCAGCGAGATCCATCGTTCGCGACTGTTCACTGTTAACTGATCACTGGTCACTTCCTTGTCCTCAGCAGCTTCTGCACCCGGTGGTTCTGGGAATCGGCGACGTAGAGGTCGCCCTTCGAATCGAGCGCCACGGCCCACGGGTTCGCGAACCGGCCCGGTGCCGCCCCGGGACCGCCGATGGTCTCGACGAGCCGGTCCTGCGCGTCGAAAAGGCTCACGCGGCTGTTGCCGAATTCACACACGAACTGGAGTCCTTGGGCATCCACGCGGATATCGTACGGGTAGCTGAGAGCACCGGCAGTTGACCCCGCCCGGCCGTGCGTCCGCAAGAACTTGCCGTCCGCATCGAAGACCTGGATCCGATGGTTGCACGAGTCGGCCACGAAGACCTCGTCGCGCGGACCGATGCCCAGCCCCTCCGCCCGGTTGAATTCTCCTGCCGCCAACCCCGGGGCACCCCACACCTGCAGGAACGCCGGCGGAGGGAGCGTCGCGCCCGGGGAGTCCGGAGGTGTCGCGGTCTTGGATCCGTGCAGCGGTCCGAACCGTTGCACGCGGTCCACGACGGTGTACTCGCTCACATAGAACTCGCCGCGCGAGCTCACCGCGATCCCGCGCGGCAGGATGAAGCGGCCCGCCTCCGTGCCTTTCACGCCCCATCGGGCCACCAGCTTGCCCTCCGGCGTGAAATGGTTCACCCGCATGTAGTGCGGCTCGACGACGATGATGTTGCCGGCCGGGTCGAGACCCATGCCCTTCGGTTTGCCGAGATCGGTCTGCGGCATCTGCCACTGGAGCAACCAACGTCCGTCCGGGCTGAACTTCTGGATCCGGCCGGTGATGTCGGCGACGTAGAGGTTGTCGTCCCGGTCGCAGACGAGCGACCGCGGTTTGTTGAACTGCCCCGGCGCCACGCCGCGCGTGCCGATGACCTGCACGGCGGAGAAGATCCGGGAGTCGATCGGCGTGGTGTCGGAAGCGGGCCCCTGCGAACAACCGCAGAAGGTGCCGGCGGCGAGTCCAATGGCCCCGAGAGCCGGCCCGGTTCCAAACCGCGTGGAACGTCGGACGTCGAGCTTCCGCCAAACGTACCCAACCGCCAACGGCGCCATCGCCAGGCCGAGCATGACCACGCAAAGGGCGTTCACCTGCGCCGCATGGCCGTAGTGGAGCAGGTTGAAGATGCGCAGCGCGAGCGTCTCGCCACCAGGCGGCTGGATGAGCACCACGGTCTCCACATCCCAGAGGCAGAGCAGATAGACGGCGTACCACGCCGCCGCGACACCCCCGCGCATCTGCGGCCAAAGCACGTCCTTGAACACGCGCCAACGCCCGGCCCCCGCCGACCGCGCGGCGTCCGCGAGCTCCGTGTCGATCGAAGCCGCGGCCTGCCGGACCAAGGCCCGGGCCGGCGCAAAGTGACGCACCGCCAACGACGTCAGCACGATGCCGGTCGAGTGGTAGAGGCCGTCCAGCACGGGCCGGTTGAACACCCAGATCAGCGCGACCCCGAGTACGACGCCCGGAAGCAGGAAGACGATCCAACCGGCGCCAGCGACAGCCGTCCCGAGCCGGCGGACGAGGCGAGAGGACCCGGGACCCGGGCCGTCGGCCATCCGGCCCGCGGATATCAAGGACAACGCCGTCAGCAACGTCGCCGTGCCGGCCGCGGCGACCACCGAGTTGGTGAGTGCGTTGCCGCCGGCATCGATCGCTCCTGGAAGCTCGGTCCAGGTGCGCTTCGCGAACGACAGCTTCGCCAGCGGCAAACCGAGCCCCACCGCGGTCCAGAGCACCGTGACCACCGCCGCGACCGGCTGCCAACCGCCGAGCTGCCGGGCCAGCAGGTCGGTATCGACGGCGGGACGACGGCGCAGCCACATCAGGTCACGGCCGCGCATCAGCACGAGCAGGGCGAGCGGCAGGAGGAGCAGCGGCCACGCGGCCCGCAGCGCGCCCGGGGTGTCGAACTGTGTGTTGAAGCGGATCCAGAACTCCTCGGTGAAAACGCGCACCTGGAACAGCGTGGGCACCGTGAAGTTCGCGAGGGCGAGCGCGAGCGTCGTGACCGCGGAGATGCCCAGTTCGCCGGACGCGGCCGGCAACAGCAACCGTCGGACGAGCCTTCCACCGCGCATGAGGGGCTCGGCTTCCAGATGCTCGGTCCGGAGCTTCGACCACGCTCCGAGGACGAGGAACGTCGTGATCGGCCAGAGCAAGGTCGCGAGCACCCAGGCGGTCATCGGCAGCGAACGGAGAGCGACCGTTTCCGGCGACCCGGTCGCCCGCCAATCCGCGGTCAGGTCGAGCCAGGCGTTGGCTGCGAGGAAGGGCGGCATCGCCAGGCTCGCCGCGGCGCAGGCCAGGACCGTGCCGCGCCAGCGTGCGCTCGCGGCCGCGGCCATCGCGATCGCGAAGCCGGCGCCGAGCGCCAGCACCGTCGCGCCGGTCCCGACACCGAGCGAATGGATGAGGAGCGTCCAGCTCATCGGCGGAAGATCTCCTGGAGCCGGGCGGTGCTCCGGTCGAGTTCGCGCAGCAACACCGGCCAATCTGGCTGCAGCGTCGCTTCGTCCGCCGCTCCGTCCTCCAGCGCTGCGACGGCGACCAGTTCCGCGCGCACCTCCGGAGACGTGAGGTGATCGGACAACCTCTGGGCCGCCTCCGGATGCGGGGCGCCGCGGACGATGCCGACGGTGTTCGGGATGGTCAGCATCTCCGGTGAGACGGGCAGCGCCGCCACGGAGAATCCTTCGCGCCGACCCGCCCCGATGTCGTCCGAATCGGTGAGCCCGATCCACGCCTCTCCGCGCGCGACGCGGCGGACGACCTGCGAGTTGCCTTCTTCCAGGAAAGGCCGGTTCGCCGCGAGCGCCCGGCACCACGTCGTCCAGTTGCTTTCGCCCCAATGCTGACGCAACGCGTGGAGGTGCGTGGCGGTCGTGCCGAACAGCGGGAACGCGAGCGAGACCTTGCCGCGCCAACGCGAGTTCGTGAGTTCGAGAAGCGAGGCGGGTGGAGTGATCGGTGGACCCTTGGCCGGTGGATCGATGACGATCGTGCCGCCTTGTCCCGCTGGCTCCAGATCCACGGAGGACGGATCTCCGACCCGCCGTGTGTCCACCACCAGCCGTCGGGTGCGCCGGCCGAACGCCGTCCAGCCGTCCGGCTCGCGGAAGATCCCGGCCGCGGCGAGCTGGCGCGTGCGGAATTCTTCGTTGCCCCAGAAGACATCGCAGGCCGGATGGCTGCGCTCCGCGAGCAAACGGTTGGCCAGGCCGACGGTCTTGACCGCCTCGCTGTCGAACACCGCCTTCACCCGGATGCCGGTCCGCCGGGTGAACTCGGCGAGGATGGGCTCCGCGAAGACCTGGTCCTGCGCGCAGTAGAGGATGACCTCGGAGGCCGGCTGGCCGGCGGACCGATGCAGCAGCAACGACACCCCACCTGCGATGGCTACGATGGTCGCGATAGCGACCGCCACGGATGCGGAAAGTCTCCACGGATCCCGCTCACGGGTGTCGGAAGCCTGTCGGTTCGCGGGCATCAACGTGGCCTTTGTGTTTCGAAAGGGATCCAATCGGGCTGCGGATCGATGTCCCATGCCCGTCCATCAGCAAGGCAAGCGCAGCAGCGGACGGTGGCCATCACCGGGCACTCACGCGGGCCGATGTCGCGTCGTTGGTTGACGACGGAAGATAAGCCGGTCGGACCCGGCGCGGATCCCGGCCACCCATCGCATGCCGTGGATCGCCACCTCCGGATCGGCCGATACGGCAGGCGTGGTGGACTTCATGGAAAGAATCTGTCAGCGGTGTTGACGGGCGTCAACGAACCCGTTGGAAGCGCGTTGTCGGGAATGGGTCTGCCTTGGTTTTCGGACCGGTTTGGCGGGATGCGACAGATCGGACTGCCTGGGATCCGAGATGGACCGGTGGTCGAAGTCGGTGTGGAGGCGCCCTCGCCGTCATCGGCGGATGCCGCGTTCGATGGATGTGCCCCTTCCAAGGAGGTCGATATCGATCCGCCGGACGAGGCCGACGTTGCGCGTCCTCGGCACCGACCTACCGTCGCGACCCATGCCGGAACTGCCCGAAGTCGAAGTCCTCGTCCGCCATCTGGATCCGCTGCTCCAAGGGAAACAGATCCGCGGCGTGGCGGTCGGGCGCGCGAAGATCGTGCGGCCGGAGACTTCCGCGACCTTGGCCGACCGGCTCGTCGGCGCGACGTTCGGCGCGACGACGCGGCGGGCGAAGTATCTGCTCTTCGAACTGCGCCACGGGAAGGCCGCGGACCCGTTCTCCTTGGTTGGGCATCTCGGCATGACCGGACGGATGTTCCTCCAACCCGCCGCCGCTCCGCTGCCCAAGCACACCGCGGTGTCGCTCGACCTCGGCGAGCAACGCTTCGTGTTCGAGGACCCGCGATGTTTCGGCCGCTTCAACCTGGATCTGGCGTCGCTGGCCGAGCTCGGTCCGGAGCCGTTGTCGGACGACTTCACCGTCGATGCCTTCTCCGTGGCGCTCGGGCGCTCGTCCCAGGCGGTGAAGGTGAAGCTGCTGGACCAGTCGCTGGTCGCCGGCATCGGCAACATCTACGCGAGCGAGGCGCTGTTCCGTGCCGGGATCTCGCCGTTGCGCGGTGCCCGGTCGCTCCGGCGCGATGAGATCGGCCGCTTGCTCGACCGGATCCGGGAGGTCCTGGCCGACGCGATCCGCTTCGGCGGCTCGGTGCCGCTGGATTGGAGCGGGGAAGGGAAGGGCGACGCGCTGTTCTACTACGGCGCGAAGGAGACGGGACCGGCCACACGGTCGGCGGAGGAGCGCTTCGCGGTCTACGGACGCGACGGCGAGCCGTGCACGCGGTGTGCCGGGAAGGTGGTGCGCTGCGTGCAGGCTGCGCGGAGCACCTTCCATTGTCCCGGCTGCCAGCCCGCCTGAGCGGGTCTCCGGCCGCGGGTATCAGTCGACGACTTCTTCGGTGACCACCTCGCCTTTGCGCTTGGCGCGGTTCCGGCCGATCTCGGGCAGCAGCAGCAGCGTGGAGACGATGATCATCCCGGCGCTGGCCCAACCGAGCGACGCGAGCGGATAACGTTGCACGAGCTGGAAGGCGACGAGCGGCGCCGCGACGCCGCGGACGCCGGTGAGGAACGTGTGCACGCCCATGTAATCCGCGACGCGTCCGGGCGGAGCGAATTTCGTCACCCAAAGGCCCCACGCGACGTCGCCGCCCGCGTTCGAGATCCCGTAGATGATGGCGCCGACGACCAGGCCGGTCGTGGTGTCGCTGGTGAAGAAGGCGAGGATGCCCAGCGCGAAGCCGACGTTCAGCGTGGTGCGCAGCGCGAAGAAATCCATGCGGTCGAAGAGCCGGCCCCAGACCGGGTTCATCACCAGGCGCGCAAGGTTCGGGACGACGCCGGTGAGGAAGGCGATCTCGGCGGCGGACCGCGCGAGCCCGTGGCGAGGATTGCCCAGGAACTCCACGCGCATCGGCAGCATCATCAGGTTCGCGAACCCCATGAACATCCACACGATGAGCGTCTGGCGGAACACGCGGTCCTCGCGCACGAAGCGCATGGCGTGCAGCGGATGCGCCGCACCGTCGTCGTGCAGCGGACGGCTGGGGATGCGACGGGCGCACCAGGAGGCCACGGCGAAGGCCGCGCCGAAGGTCAGCAGCAGCGCCGGGAACGCGTCGGGCCGCCAGTCGAGGAGACGTCCCCCGGCCCACGCGGAGAGCATCGCGCCGGCGATGCGGAGCGTGAAGGCGCGCGCGTAGAGCTTGCCCCGCATGTCGGCGGGGTAGTTGGCGTGGTAGGTCTCCGTCATCAGCGGGATGACCGCGGAACTGAGCGTCATCGCCACCACGCACAGGGGCACGTAGATCCAGAGCACCGGTGCCGCGGCCATCAGGACGAAGCACGCGGCGCCGATCGCGAAGAGGCGCGAGACGCCGAGCGTCGCCGGCCAGCGCAGCCGTTGCACGAGCGTGACCGCGACGGGTGACAGCAGCAGGCCGACGCTTCCCGCGGCGGCGATGAAGGACTTCGGCAGCGGACCCGCATGGAAGTGCTTCACCGCGATGAGCAGCAGGAAGGTGTTCGCGGCCGATTCCAGGATCCCGGCGCAGAACATCCGTCCCGAGTCGAAACGGAACGTGGTGCGGGCGCGGTCGGCGGGCGACATCCCCGCGAGGATGCGGCCGGCGCGACCCGGGTGTCCAACCGTCTGCGCGCCGTCCGCTTCCCGCGCTCCGGGGTGGGGATGCCCATCCCCTCGGCGAACAGGATGCGGGCAATGGGACGACCGGGGCACCGACGACCACGGGCCATTGGATCCCGGACCGAGGGTAAAACCCGCTTGCCCGGCCCCGGCCGGTCCGCCGTAATAGGTGGCGTCCAGAGCACTCCGCATCCTGAAACCGCATCCTATGGGCCGCATCTACAACAACATCGTCGAGACCGTGGGCCGCACCCCGCTGGTCAAACTCAACCGCGTCACCGCCGGCCTGGAAGCCACGGTGTTGCTCAAGTGCGAGTTCTTCAACCCGCTCGGCAGCGTGAAGGACCGCATCGGCATGGCGATGATCGAGGACGCGGAGCGCCGCGGCGTGCTCAAGCCGGGCACGACCATCATCGAGCCGACGTCGGGCAACACGGGCATCGCGCTCGCGTTCGTCGCGGCCGCCAAGGGCTACAAGATCATCCTCACGATGCCCGAGACGATGTCGCTCGAGCGCCGGACGTTGCTCGCGCTGCTCGGCGCGAAGCTGGTGCTCACGCCCGGCACCGAAGGCATGAAGGGCGCCATCGCCCGTGCTGAACAGCTCGCCAAGGAGACGCCAGGATCCTGGATCCCGCAGCAGTTCGAGAACCCGGCGAATCCAGCGGTCCACTCGGCAACGACCGGGCCCGAGATCTGGGAAGACACCGACGGCGCGGTCGACATCTTCGTCGCCGCGGTCGGCACCGGCGGCACCATCACCGGCGTCTACGAGTTCATCCATCCCAAGAAGGCGGGCTTCACGGCCATCGCCGTCGAGCCGAAGGATTCACCGGTCATCACCCAGACCTTGAAGGGCGAGCCCGTGAAACCCGGCCCGCACAAGATCCAGGGCACCGGCGCCGGCTTCGTGCCGAAGAACCTCCACCTCAAGGACGCCGCGGGGAACCCGCAGATCGTCGAGGCCATCCAGGTCGCGAACGACGACGCCTTCGCGATGGCCCGCCGACTCGCCAAGGAGGAGGGACTGCTCGTGGGCATCTCCACCGGCGCGAACGTCGTCGCCGCGATCGAGGTCGCCCAACGCCCCGAGAACAAGGGCAAGACCATCGTCACCATCGCGTGCTCGACCGGCGAACGCTATCTCTCGACCGCGCTCGCGGCCGAGGCCCGTGCCGAGGTCGGCGGCTGAGCCCAGGGCCCAGGTCTCCGGAAGGACCAGGGAAGGGGACCGGCGCCGGTTTTGGTGGCCGGTACCCGGCGCGCGGAGAAGTTTCCGCGCGCTTCCTTCCTTCCTTGGCACTCCGGCGTCGCCGTCTACATTGCGCCCGACATGACTTCAGTCCAGACCGTCACGCTCAGCCGCGACACCGAAGCGGTGCAGATCCCCGCAGGCCACGTGGTCACCCTCCCAGCCGGCTCGGATGTGGATATCACGCAGACCCTCGGCGGGACCTACACCGTCCATGCGAACGGCGGCCTGTACCGCATCGGTTCCAAGGACGCGGACGCGCTCGGGCTCAAACCCGACGAACAGGTCGGTCGCGCGTTCGCGGCGGACGAACTGGTGAACGAGCAGATGGTCTGGGAGACGCTGCGGTCCTGTTATGATCCGGAGATCCCGGTCAACATCGTGGACCTGGGGCTTGTCTACGACATGGGCATCGAGCCGCTCCCGACCGGTAACAAGAAGGTGTTCGTCAAGATGACCTTGACCGCCCCCGGTTGCGGCATGGGAGCGACCATCGCCGGCGACGCCCAGCAGAAGATCCTCATGCTGCCCGGCGTCGAGGACGCAGGCGTCGAGATCGTCTGGGACCCGCCTTGGCACCAGAGCATGATCACCGCCGAAGGCCGCAAACTGCTCGGCATCGAATGATCCGCGCCTTTCGACCGATATGAAGAACAATCCGGGCCTCCGTGCCCGGATTTTTCATGTCCGGCACAAACAAAGGGTTGCGGTGAGCCAGATCAGCCGTTAATAAAAGCAGGTCCGAGGTCTGACAGGCCGTGAGAAGTCTCTCCCGGCACTGCTTCCCCAAGTTCGAACTTCCCGCGGCTTTCTTGTGTTCGCCGCCTTTCCTGGGTCCAGATCCTTCCGGACGACACAACGCGCAACGTATGAGTGAAAGCAATCCGCAGGCATCCCAGACCCGCCCTTCTTCCGGCGATTGGTCGCCCGGGAACGACGGTCCGTCCAACTCTCCTGGCCAATCCGGTCCGGACCAAGGCGGCAATGGTGGCAACGGAGGCAATCCTGGGGGGAACCCCGGCGGCAACGACAACAGCGGAGGCAATCAGCAGAATTTTAGCCCACATCGCCAACAAGGGGGTGGAGGTGGCGGTTTCCATCCGCGGGGTGGCGGCGGTCGCAATAACCAGCAGCGCCGACAAGGCGGTGGCCGGCAACAGCAGCACAACCAGCAACGCGGCGGCGGTGGTGGAAACGGTGGCGGTGGGAACGGTGGTGGCAACAACCAGCAGCAGCAGCGGCCTATGCCGCCGCAAGGCCCGCAGCTCGATGCCGACGGCAAGCCCGTCCTCCAGGAGGGCTATCTTGAGATCTCCGAGAAGGGCTTCGGTTTCCTGCGCTCGGCCAAGGGCCATTATGCGCCAAAACCGGTCGACGTGTTTCTGACGCCGGATTCCATCAAGCGCCTCGGTCTCCGCGAAGGCTGCTTGATCGAGTGCACGGTCAACCCGCCGCACAAGGGCAACAGTCCGCAGCTCCGCGAGGTGCTGAAGGTGAACGGCAAGTCGTACCAAGAGTACCTCCATTCTCCCCGCTTCGAGCTGCTGACCACCATCGATCCGATCGAGAAATTCCGCCTCGAGACGACTCCCGACCTCATCGAGGCGCGGATCATCGACCTGGTCACGCCCATCGGCAAAGGCACCCGCGGCCTCATCGTCGCGCCGCCCCGCACGGGCAAGACCACCATCCTCAAGCAGATCTGCAACGCGATCACCACGAACCATCCCGAGGTCATCGTGATCGTGCTGCTCATCGATGAGCGCCCTGAGGAGGTCACTGATTTCCAACGCAGCGTGAAGGCCGAGGTCGTCGCCTCCAGCAACGACCAGGATCTCGAGACGCACGTGCGACTCAGCCGTTTCACCATCGAGCGCTGCCGCCGCATGGTCGAGGCGGGCAAGGACGTCTTCGTGCTGCTCGATTCCATCACCCGCGTCGCCCGCGCCTACAACTCGGTCCACGGCGGCTCCGGCCGGACGATGACCGGCGGCGTGGATGCCCGCGCGTTGGAGATCCCGCGCAAGATGTTCGCTTCGGCCCGCAAGATCGAGGAGGGCGGTTCGCTGACCATCCTCGCGACCGCGCTCGTCGACACCGGCAGCCGCATGGACGAGCTGATCTTCCAGGAGTTCAAGGGCACCGGCAACATGGAGCTCATCTTGGACCGCAAGCTCTCCGAGCGCCGCCTGTTCCCGGCCATCGACATCCCGAAATCCGGCACGCGCAAAGAAGAGAAGCTCTTCGCGGCGCAGAACATCGATGCCATCCGCAAGCTCCGCCGGATGATGACCGACCTCCAGCCCGTCGAGGCCATGGAGACGCTCATCGCCGCGCTGAAGAAGCACAAGACCAACGACGAACTGCTGACCAAGCTGGCCTGATCCGTCCCTGGCCTCATCCGCTCCGACGCCCGTTCCCGAAAGGGGACGGGCGTCCTGCTTCCAGCCGGCCCCGGCCGGATGCCTGGCGCGTCAAGGGTGGCTCAGATGAATTCCCAGCGATCGAAGGTCGCCGCCTGTCCTACCACGGCACCGTCGTCGCCGACGAGGTTCCAGACGGTCGCCTGCGCGATCTGGAAACGCCGGCCGGTGCGGGTGACGCGGATCCCCGTGTAATCCGCGATGAACCCGTGGCGGGTCACCTGGTCGAGCAGGCGCGCGCGTTCGGCGCGGTCCGGGGCTTCCGCCGTGAAGCGGGAAGGGGTCCGCACGAAGTCGCCCCACGGCATCTCCCAGAGCGCCAAGGCCGCGTCGTTGCCGTAATCGAGCACCGGATCCGCTTCAGGCCCGTGCGACACGACGACGAATGGCACCTTTGCCAAGCGCGCCGCGTTCTCCCCGTCATCGGAAGACATCGGGAGAAGGTCGCGTCCGGTCCATCGCCGATGGTTTTCAAGCAACCGCCGCGCGTGGCGCCGGAGCGCAGGGGTGTCCCAAGGAGGGACGATTGCCCGAAGACCGTTCCCGGTCGAGGGAACGGAGAAATCCCCCATGGCTCAGTGTGTCTGGCAGCCGTAGCGGGTCAGCAGGCCGATATAGCCGACCACGCCGGCCAGCAGCAGCCACAGCGACCCCTTGTCGACGGCCATCCACATGCCGATTCCGAGGATGAGGGTCGTGGCCAAGAAGAAGAGGAACGCCAAGAACGGTTTCACGGAGAACTTGATACCGGATCCAAAGGCTGAAGACAAGCGGCGAGGGAGAGCGTGGCAGAGCGTAGGGACGGCATCTTGATTCTTCAATGTCGCTCGCTGGAATTTCGATTCACGCGTCCGGCGTGCCGGCCGCGACGCTGGGCGCATGGAAATGATCATTGTTTGCGGTCTTGTCGCTGTCCAGGTCGTCGCCCTCGTGCTGGCGGCCGATCTCATGGGCGGGTTCTTCCACTGGCTCGAGGATGCCTACGGCGATCCGGACATGCCGGTGCTCGGGGCGCGGGTCATCCGGCCGAACATCCTGCATCACCACCATCCCCGGCTGTTCCTCAAGAACAACTGGTGGCAGAGCTCGTGGGACCTCCTGCTGATGGCGGCGGTGGGCGTCGTGGTCGCCGGGTGGGCGGGCGTGCTGACGTGGAGGGTGGGGCTGTTCGCCGCGCTGACGGCCAACATGAACCAGTTCCACAAATGGGGGCACGGCACCCGGAAGGAGAACGGCCCGGTCGTGACGTTCCTCCAGGGCATCCGTCTGCTCCAGACGGTCCGCCAGCACTCGCGCCACCATACCGACCCGAAGGATTCCGCCTACTGCGTGGTCACCGATGTCCTCAACCCGGTCTTGGACCGCATCCGGTTCTGGGCCACGTTGGAGTCGTTCATCTGGAAGACCACGGGTATCCGCCGGCGGCCCGACACTTCTGTCCGGGGCCAAGGGCCGGCCCCTCAGTGGGTTTCCCAGATCGCGAATCAAAGGAACTGATCATGAGACCGACCCGCAACTACCCGCTCCTGCTGATCAGCCAGTTCCTCGGGGCTTTCGGCGACAACGCCATCCTCGCGGTCATCGTCGGCCAGCTCACCCTGATGCAGAAGGCCGGCCAGATCACCCAGGAAGAGCTGCGGCAGCGGGGCACGATCTACACGAGCATCCTGTTCATCCCGTACGTGCTGCTCGCGCCGCTCGCCGGCTACCTCAACGACCGCCATGCCAAGACGTCGTGGCTGCGCGGCGGCAACCTGATCAAGCTGATCGGCACGTTGGTCTGCAGCCTCAGCATCGGGTTCGGCTACTCGTGGCAGGCGGTCGGGTACTTCATCGTGGGCATCGGATCCACGTTCTACGGACCGGCCAAATACGGGATCCTTCCGGAGATCCTGCCGCGCGAACGTCTGGTGAAGGCCAATGGTACGGTCGAACTGCTCACCTTGCTGGCCATCCTCTTCGGGGCCATCGGTGGCGCACTCATCGTGGACCGCCTGTCGCTGACCGCTTGCTACGGGGTGTTGATCGGCATCTTCGCCGCCTCGTTCGCGCTGAATCTACTCATGACCCCGACGCAGGCCAATCCCGAGGTCGAGCTCAGCGCGAGCGTCGGTGAATTCTTCGGGCATTTCCGCGGATTGCTCACCGCGGCGAGGCTCGGGAAGGTGCTGCTCGGGACCGCGCTCTTCTGGGTCTGCGGCGCGGCGATGAAGATCAACTTCCAGCCTTGGGGCCTCGACGTGCTCAAGCTGCCGGACAACACCCAGATCGCCCTGCTCGGTCTCTGGCTCAGCGTCGGCGTGATGGCCGGGAGCATCGCCGCCGGCATTCTCTATAAGGTCGGCGACCTGCGGCACACGCGCCATGCGGGCTTCGCGTTGGCGGGTTTCTTGGCGCTCCTGTTCGCGGTGGAACCGCTCGGACTCGGCGCGCTCGGCCGGACGGCCATCGAGTCCGCCGGCCCGGCCGGGACCAAGACCGTGATGCTGGCGGTGTTGCCGGCGGTGATGTTGCTGCTCGTCGCCTCGGGCGTGGCGGCGGGATTGTTCCTCATCCCGCTCAACGCCGCGCTCCAGGCTGAATCGGATCCGCAGAAGCTGGGCAAGACCATCGCCGTGCAGAACTTCTGCGACAACTGCGGCATGATCCTCGCCGGCCTGCTGGTCTTCGCCTGCGTGAAGGCGCATCTGTCCGCGTCCCAGGTCTTCCTCGTGCTCGCCGTGCTGGTGGTCGTGGTGGTGGCGTGGCTGAGGATCCCGGGGAAGAAGAGCGCGGCCTGAGACGCAGCCGATGCATCCTGCTTCCCTCATCTCCGAGATCCTGCCCGGCGTGCATCGCTGGTCGGCCTTCTCGCCGGAGCACAAGGTCGAGCTGACTTCCCACTCGGTCTGGGACGGCCGCTCGTTGCTCGTCTTCGATCCGATTCCGCTCACGGCCGAGGTCTCGGACTGGTTCCCGACGCCCTGCGCGCCCGATGCCGTGGTGCTCACCAACGAGAACCATGAGCGCGACGCGACCGCGTGGCGGGAACGGTATCCGCTCGCCATCTGGGCCGCGCCCGAGGCGCTGCTCTCCCTCTCTGGTGTGCGGAGGTGGGACCCGACGCGACCGCCGTTCGCAGGTTGGGAGATCGTGCCGTTGCCCGGCGGTGCCGGCGGCGAAACAGCGTGGTTCCATGCCGGAAAATCGCTGGTGGTCTTCGGGGATGCGGTGGTGAACCTGCCCGGCCGTGGACTCGAGGTGCTGCCGGCGAAGTATTGCCGCGACCAACCGTCACTCCGCGCATCGCTCAGGACTCTTCTTCAACGGCCATTCGAGAACGCGGTCTTCGCGCACGGCGATCCGCTGCTCGGCGATGCAGCGTTCCGTATCGCAGCGATGTTATGAAACGATGAGCACTGAGCCGACGGCCGCGGGCGGGATGCTCGCAGCGCGAGCATCGCCACCATCGGACCGCCCGCTGGACGCGGGCTGTTTTGTCGCAGCGCGACAAAACCCACCGCGTTGGAAACCCGCGGTAGAACGGCTCGCGATGCGAGCCGTGGTCCGGACGGTAGTCGTCGCCGTCTGGCGTCGACGGAAGCACTGAGCCGCAAGCAAACCGACGGTGCGCCAACCGGATCAGGCCGACGGCTTCGACGTCGGCTGGAACCTGACGCTCAGCGGTTCCGGCGCGGTCGGCACCGATACGGAGACACCAACGCCCAGCGGGTTGCCAACCCGCGATACAGCAGACTGCCAGTCTGCGCTACCTCACCCGCCGGGGCCGCCTCTTCCGATCACACCATCGACCGGACATCGGGCTTGCGCGGCCGGGCCGGATCCAACATCAACCTCGTCATGCAACCGAGCGACCTCGCCATCCCGACGCTGCCCAGCCGGTCGGTCGAAGCCACCTTGGAGTTCTATCGGAAGCTGGGCTTCGACGGCAAGATCTGGGGCGCACCCTATCAGTATGCCATCCTGTCCCGCGGCACATTGGAGATCCACTTCTTCACCCACGACACGCTGTTGCCCGAGAAATCATCGGCCGGCTGCTACCTCCGCGTCGGGGATGTGGAGGGTCTCCACCAAGCGTTCGCCGTGGCGCAGCTCCCGGGGAAGGGGATCCCGCGGATGGATCCCCCCGAGGACAAGCCGTGGGGCATGAGGGAATTCGCTGTGGTCGATCCGGACGGCAATCTGCTGCGCATCGGCCAGGTGCTCAGCCGCTGACGACGCCTGACCTCAGGACGCGAAGGCGGCAACTCGAAGGAAGGATGACCATGATTTCGTCGCGGAGCGATCGAGGTTTCCGGATCGCGGTGATCGCGGTCGTGGTGTGCTTGGTGGTCCTCGTGGTGCTCCTCGTGCCCAAGCGGAACGCGCTGACGCCTGCGGCACCGCCCGCGACCTTGTCCTTCGCCGGGCTCTCGAACCTGCCTCCGTTCGGGACCATGACCGCTTTCCGTTTCAGCAACTCCAGTCCGGCCACCCTTGCGTTCGTACCCAAAGGGGTCCGGTATCGTGACCAAGAACGGACGATCAGCGTCCCGGTGTCAGGGATCGTGCAATGCAACGGGGAGCTCCCGCCCGGTGGCTCCTACGTCTTCTATATCCCCGCGATCGTGACCAACGGATCGCTCGAGGTCGTCCTCGAATGTCGGGGAAAGGCGTCTCCGGGAAGCTTAGGCGACACCTTGGACCGTTGGATCAAGAAGGTCGATGGCAGGACGGGCGTGTGGCTCGGGGACCATTACTCCGGCGTCATCACCGAGGCGGGCCGGTCCCGGTCCCAGGGAAGACCGGCGGAGGGAGGAAGCGACTCCGTGCGGTGAACCGGGTGTGACCGGAAGCGGCACCATAAGTAGCGCCGATTTCCAATCGGCTGTTTCGCCGAGTTGCACTCGGCTGGGCAGCGACAAGGCCGCTACGCTCATCGGTCGTGGCGCCGGCGGATCCCAGACCCGCGATACAGCGGAGTCCAACTCTGCGCCACCTTCGCAACCGTGCCCGCCATTTCTGATCACCCCCCGGTGAACCCGCACGGTTCCGGCCCACTCATCTCACTGCACCGCGGTGAGGGTCAGGGTGTGCGCCACGGGGACGCGGGCCTTGAGGATGGCGGCCGCGAGCGGGGCCCGGACCTTCTCGGTGAGGGCGACGGTCGCCTTCATGTCGATCTTGCCTTCTTCGCCGTGGAAGAGGGTCTTGATCTGCCGGGTCTCGTAGTTCTGCTTCTTCGCCACCGCTTCATCGACCGCCTGGAACGCGGCGTCGAACGGCGTCTTGGCGAACTCGGCGGGCAGGTTGATCCCGGCCGCGAGCTGGTCCGCCCCGAAGGTCTTCGATCCGCCGGCCCAAGTCACCGAGCAGCCCTTTGCCGGCGCGTTCTTCACGACGAGACGCAGGCGGTTGAAGCGGTCGTTGAAATCGGTCAGCGCCATGCCCGAGCGGATGGAGTTGTCGTCCTTGAGCTCGCCAGGCGCCGCGCAGAAGGGATATCGCGTGCTCTTCAGCGACAGCTCGCCGCCCTTGAAGGACACGACCTCGTGGCCGGCGGTGGCCGACGCCTTGCCCGCGGCGAAGTCGACGGTGAACGCACCGAGGTCGCCGTCCAGTCCGAGCGATCTGAGGAAGGCGGTGGCCATGACCACGTGGCCGGCCCAGCCCGGATGCACCGCGTCCTTGCCGGCGATGGCGTAATCGACGCCGAACTGGTGGGTGGCCTTCCAGCCCAAGGTGAGCATGGGCCAGAAGACGTCCGCGAAGGCGACCTGCTCCTGCCGGGCCAGCTCGATATCGATGTCCCGGAGCTCGCAGAGGTTGAGGTTCATCTCCTCCGAGCCGGCCTTGCTCCACGGCACCTTCGGCCCGACGCATCCGGGCGATCCGAGCACGAAGCGTGCGCCGGCCGCCTTGAAGGCGCGGACGATGGCCAGCTGGTTCTCGCGGTACCATGCGCCGTTCTTCGGGTCGTACGCCGTGTAGCGGTGGTCGTTCATGCCGTAGCACGTCGTCGCGATGGTCGGCTTGAAGCGCAGCGCGTCGGCCGCCATGCGGCCTTTGAAGCCTTCGGCCGTCTCGCCGCCCCAGCCGTATTGTCGGACCGTCACGCCAAGCTGGGGCGCACAGGCGGTGAGGTACGTCTCGATGATCCGCGAGTACATCTTCTGCTCGGTGATCGAGTCGCCGATGATCGCCAAGCGGTCGCCTTTCTTGAGCAGCAACCCGGCCGGCGCGGGCGCTTTCTTCGGATGGAACTTGGCGAACACCACTTCGTCCGGCCGCGCCTCGAAGTCTTGGGCGAGGACGGCGGTGGCGATGGCTGCGAACAGTGAGGTGGCGAGGAGGATGCGCATGGCGTGGAGTACGGCGAGACGGTGGGCCGGTGTCGCGCGACGGGTCAAGCGCGGGTGTTTTTCGGGGTGTGATCGGAAGTGGCCGCCGATCCCGGACTTGACCAGAGCCATCGCTGGCATTGACGTCCGATCGGGCCCAGGTCGAACCTGTCGCCCATGCATCCCCGTCTTCTCCTCGCCGGTTGGGCGTTCTCTGCCGCGCTGGCGGCTCTCTCCGCTGCACCGGAGCTCGCCGGTGTCGGCGCGGCGATGGAGGCCATGGTCGCGAAGCACGAGGTCGCCGGCGCGGTGACGATGGTGGTCGACAAGGACAAGGTGCTGCATCTCGGCACCACCGGTCTCGCGGACATCGGCACGGGCCGGAAGATGGCGCCCGATACGCTGTTCTGGATCGCCTCGATGACCAAGCCGGTCACCGCCGCCGCGATCCTGATGCTCCAGGATGAAGGCAAGCTCCGGGTCTCCGATCCGGTCGCCAAGTACCTGCCGAAGTTCGCCGACCTGAAGACGCCTTCCGGCAAGCCCGCCGACCTCACCATCGCGCAGATCCTCACCCACACCTCCGGTCTCGGCGAAGCCGCGGGCCCCGGCGCGCAGAAGGCCCGGACGCTCGCGGAACTCGTCCCGTTCTGGCTTGCCGCGCCGATGCAGTACGAGCCCGGCGAGAAGTGGCGCTACACGCAGAGCGGCATCAACGCCGCCGCGCGGATCGTCGAGGTCGTGAGCGGGATGAGTTTCGACGTCTTCCTCAAGAAACGACTCTTCGGCCCGTTGGGCATGAAGGACACGACCTTCTACCCCGATCCTCCGCACCGGCTCCGCATGGCGACGGCCTACGCCTTGGACAAGGACGGCGCCCATCTGGAGGCCGTCCCGCCGCGGCCCGAGTTCGGTCCGCGCGACCGTCCGCCGCAGGGCAACGGCGGCCTCTACTCCACGACGGTGGACTACGCGCGTTTCTGCCAGATGCTGGTCAACGGCGGCTCGCTCAGCGGGCGCCGCTATCTCAGCGCGGCGGCGATGAAGTTCCTCTCGACGCCCCAGACCGGCGACCTGCCGACGGGATTTTTCCAAGGCGGGACCTTCGGTCAGCACGGCATGGATTATGGCTGGGGGGCTCGGCACCTGCGTGCTGCGGCATCCGCACGAAGGCGTCGCGGCGATGCTCTCGCCCGGCAGCTTCGGCCATGGCGGCGCGTGGGGCACGCAGGCGTGGATCGATCCGGTCAAAGGCGTGGCCTACGTGCTGATGGTCCAGCGGTCGAACTTCCCGAACAGCGACGCCAGCGAGGTCCGACGCGCCTTCCAGCAAGCCGCCGCGGACGCACTCGCGAAGCGATGAATCGGCGAAGCGGACCTGCCCGGCGGCTCACCGCGTGATGGGCTGCGAGATGCGCAGGTAGGCGAACAGGTCGCGGAGTTGCGGATCCGCGAGGCCGTCGAGCAGGCCCGACGGCATGAGGCTCCGGCCGAGCGGCCGCATCTCGGCGATGTCCGTGGCGCGCAGCGTCACGTTCTCGCCGTCGAGGCCGCGGAGAACCGTGACCTGGTTGTCGCGGTCCACGAAGAAGCCGCTGAGCGTGCGGCCATCCCGGGTCTCGACCGTGTGGCACTGGAAGCCTTCGCGTATCTCCGCGTCTGGATCGACGATGCTCGGGAGCAGCGTCGCCAGGTTGTCGCGTTGGTAGGGCGTGAGGTCCGGGCCGACGGCGCC
>CAIWVP010000172.1 GCA_903916195.1 uncultured Verrucomicrobiota bacterium
GACTTCTCAGCCGCGCTCGGCTCATCGTTCACTCGGAACGGCGCTCAAATTACCCGAGCCGCTCCCGGCTGCAACTGCTTTCTGCAAAGAACTTCTCTACCTCCCCTCCAAGGGTCCCGAAATCTCACCCAGAAATACGTCGCAACTTACTCGTAACAATGCGGTTACGTATTCCAAAAAACCACCCCCGCTCCCTCCACGAATTTTTCAGCAATCCACTGCAACCCAAACCGTTTCTGCCAGCTGCGATACCCAAGAGAGGAGGACCTTGGTGGACATTTTGGGTCCCCTTTGAGTGGCAATGACCGTCCGGCGAAAACACATCGACTGCTTTTTGTCGATTCCTACCGAAACCCGGAAAACCCTCGGTTCCGGGTGAATTCCAATCCATTGCGGCATCGGTAGCCAATCGTGGTGGGTTCCCTTCGACGCAATTCCGTCAGCGTATTCCGCGGCGCTGGTCCGTACCCCATCGAAGGTTTGGACGAGGCCGTTGAATCGGTTCAGGAAGGGTCGTTAAATACGGACTCGAAGACCACGATCCGACCGAACACGCCACATGGAGCCATACTCCGACCCTTAAGGCTCGCCGCGGGGCTCTGCGCGGAGAGAACCGAGCTGTCCATCATGACTCGGACCGATTTTCGCCCTCTTTTTGTAGGCCTCCCGTGGTAACGCGACAAGCGTCGCTGGGCGCGTATCTGCGAAGAACGACAATTCTTGGAAGTTCTCGGGAACGACCCATTCGCTATCCGAGGACAGGGACAGCAAGAGGTGGCGCTCAGCCAACTGTCCGTTGGGGAGCATCCGGGGGGACTGCTTCTGGATGGCGCCCCTTCCTTGGTTGATGACGTTGTTTTCCCTGCGTTTGATCTCGAAGAAGCCAGGCGACCCGGCTGGTCGTCCTAGTACCCCCAACCAGAGGTTGGACCCGTTTTTGTCTCCGTTGATTGTATTTCAGTACCTCTCCAGGCCGGCGGAATCGAGGTGCAGGCTGTGGACCGGGTAGCTCAGACCGGGTGGGACCACGGAACAGACAGAGCAGGAGATGCTGTTCGACATTCGCCTATGCCCTGGTGGCGGTCCGTTCTTTGACCTGGTACTTGGTCTCGTGCCGTTGTGACTGCATCCGGCTCATCGGTTGGACGCTAACCAGTATCGGTGCCGCTCAGCACCCAAGATGCAAAAAGGGACGGCGAGATCGCCGTCCCTCCGATGACCGCCGGCTTATCGCTGCGCAGGTCAGTTGTAGCCGCCGAGAGAGCGGATCCAGACGTTGCGGAAGCGGGTCGGGTTCCCGTGGTCCTGGAGGCTGATAGGCCCCTTTCCGGAGTAGGCCTTGTACGGGTCCGTCGCGCGGTGGTTGGTCGGTCCGTTGAGCTCCTTGCGGTTGTGCAGGACGACTCCGTTGAGGATGACCGTAGCATACGCCGGCTTCGTGAGTTTGCCGGCGTCGTCGAACTTCGGCGCCTCGAAGACGATGTCGTAGCTGTTCCACTGGCCGGGCGACTTGATGGCGTTCACCAAAGGCGGCCACTGGCCGTAGAGAGCGCCCGCTTGGCCGTCGGCGTAGGTCTTGTTGTTGTGGCTATCGAGCACCTGGATCTCGAAGAACCGATGGAAGAAGACGCCGCTGTTGCCGCGACCTTGGCTATCGCCCTTGACCTCGATCGGGGTGGCGAACTCGATGTGCAGCTGGGAATCGCCAAACTCCTGCTTGGTGTGGATACCGCCGCTCTTGCCGACGACTTCCATGTAGCCGTTCACGATCTTCCAGGGGACGGCTCCGCCTCCGTCCTTCTCCCAAGCGCTGAAATCTTTGCCATCGAACAGGATGGTCGCATCGCTCGGCGCCGGTGCGCCGTGGCTGAACGTCGCCCCGGGATTGACCTCGGGGGGATTCGGACGGTCCTTGTCGTGGACCTTCCATTTTTGCCCGCGGATCTGCGGGGTGTCGGTGTAACCCACGCCTTGGGCGAGGGCGGCGGTGGTGCTGAGCGCGATGATCGCGACGAATATGGCTGTTTTCATGTGGACGGTGGAGATATGAACTTGGAAGTGGCCCGACTCTAAATGCAAGCGGGCGATTCACGCGCTGGGGGGCGGAGGAGCTGCCTCAGCCAAGCCGACAGGGCTTGGATGCCGGCGACGGGAAGAAAGGAGGACCTGCGTTTGGTTGGCCGGCATGGATTCGAACCATGACTAGGCGAGTCAAAGTCGCCTGTGCTACCATTACACCATCGGCCAAACGCGCGCAGAACCTAGACAGGGAGCTTGGAGCGGCCAACAGCTTTTTTCACGGATCGCGGGGAGAACCTAGGGAACCGGCCCGCGACAGCGACGTGAAATCGATCTCCATCACCTCGTACTCGCCACCGTGCAATCCGAGCTTCTGGTAGACCGCCTGTGCCGACGCGTTGTTCCGCTCGACGTACAGCCGCAGCGCCCGGACACCGCGGTCCTGCAGGGCCAGCGCCTCAAGGTGCCGGAACAAACCGGTGAACACGCCTTGTCCTCGCCGGTCGGCCCGCACGTACACGCTCTGGATCCACCAGATGTCGCCGTTGCGCCAGTCGCTCCACTCGTGCGTGTGCATGATCTGGCCGATGACCTCCCCCGCCTCCACCGCGACGAAGTAGCGGCCCTTCGCCGGATCCGCCAACAGCGCGCGGACGCCGGCCGCGACCGTGTCGGCATCGAGTTCACGCCCCTCGGTCTCGCGCGCTAGACGGCGGTTGAACTCGGCGACGACCGGGGCGTCCTCAGCGATCGCGGGGCGGATGTTCATCAGATCTGGAAGTCGATGGTGGCCGCGCGGTCCCGTTTGCTCATGACCTTCACGCGCACGTCCTCCATGAGCACGACGGAATCCGGCGGGACGCTCTGCAGCAGGAACGCGTTCGCGCCCACCGTGCTGCCGGCGCCGATCACCGTGTCGCCGCCCAGGATGACCGCGCCGGAGTAGATCGTGACCCGGTCCTCGACGGTCGGGTGCCGCTTCTTCCCGCGCAAGGCCTGGCCGCCGCTGGTGCTGGTCGCCCCGAGCGTCACACCGTGGAACATCTTCACGTGGTTCCCCAGGACGCAGGTCTCGCCGATCACCGTGCCGGTGCCGTGGTCGAGGAAGAAATGGGAACCGATCTTCGCGCCCGGATGGATATCCGCACCCGTCCGGCTGTGGGCCCATTCGGTCATGATCCTGGGCAGCAGCGGCACCCCTCGGACATGCAGCTCGTGCGCGAGCCGTTGGACGGCGATGGCCTCGACGAACGGGTACGCCACGATGATCTCCTCGCGGTTGCGCGCCGCCGGGTCGCCGGTGAAGGCCGCCTCGACATCGGTCTGGAGCAACTCGCGGACGCGCGGGAGCTGCCGGAGGAAATCGCCCGTGAGCTCGTGCGAAGCTCGGCGCGGGTCGCGCTCGGCCTCGTCCGCGCACTCAAAGCAGCGGAGACTCTTGTAGATCTCGTCCTCGAGCCGACCGGCGACCGAATCCAGCAGCATCGCCGTCTCCGCCTGCAACTCGGAGGAATGGATGACGCGGTCGTCGAAAAAGCCGGGGAACACCAGACGCAACAGGTCGCGCGTGATGTCCACGACCACGCCCTTCGACGGCAGGTTGACGCCGTCGAGATGGTTGATCCCGCCATGCCGCCGGTAGCTGGCGAGCAACGACTGGGTGAGCTCGGTGACGGAAAACTTCACGGGCCCAAGCTAAAGGCTGCCGACGGGGGAAGTCCAACGCCCAACCAACCCCCAAGGCGACCCGGGTGCGATCGGAGTCGCGGGCACGCCGGCGGAAGTGACGTCGTGGCACGCTTGCTGGATCGGGTGGAGGGATCCGCAGGCGCTTCGGCAGGTGAGCGGGCGGGCCTTGCCGACGCCGTGCCGCAGGCAACTCGGCGAAAGAGCAACAGCAACGCGGCGCCGCGAGTGCCCGCCAGTTCCGATCCGACCCTGTCAGGTCCCGGTTACCCTCGAAAGGATCCCGTTTGCTGCGGCGCGCTTCCTCGGACAGATTTCTCCCATGGCCCGATGCGATTCCTCCGGAGGCCCCTCTCATCGGTTCGCTCAGAATGTTCGGCATCATCGGCATCCAGGCATCAGTGCGGTCGCCGGTCGTGGCTGCTGCGCGGGCTTCGGTGATCCCGACGCCTTACGGGTCGCACCGGCGGCAAAGAGACCGTGTCGGGGACCCTTCATGATCAACTTGGACGATCCAATCCGAAGACTCAAAGCCGTCGCGGCCCTCTTGATTCTCATCGCGGGAGTCGCGACAGCACGCGGTGACACCGCGCCGGACCTGTCCCGCGCTTGGGCCCAGTGGCGCGGACCGATGGCCGACGGCGTCGCACCGGCCGCCGATCCGCCGGTCGAGTGGAGCGAGACGAAGAACGTGCGCTGGAAGATCCCCCTGCCGGGCAAGGGGCATTCGTCGCCCATCGTGGCCGGCGACCGCGTCTTCCTGCTCGCCGCGGTGCCGTCCGGCGAGACGCAGGCACCGGTCTTCGATTCCGCGCCGGGCGTCCACGACAGCGTGCCGGTCACGCAGCGGCACCGGTTCATGGCGATGGCGGTGGCGCGCAAGGACGGGCGGATCCTGTGGCAGAAGACGGTCCGCGAAGAATGGCCGCACGAGGGCGGCCACACCACCGGCAGCTTGGTTTCCGCTTCGCCGGTCACCGACGGCGAGCGGTTGTACGCGTTCTTCGGTTCGCGCGGTCTGTATTGCCTCGGCCTCGACGGCGCGGTGCTCTGGGAGAAGGACCTCGGCCGGATGCGGACGTTGCACGCGCACGGCGAGGGAAGTTCGCCGGCGCTCCACGGCGACACGCTCATCGTCAACTGGGACCACGAGGGCGGTTCGTCCATCCGCGCATTCGACAAACGCAGCGGCAAGGAGCTCTGGACGGTGCCGCGCGACGAGAAGACCTCGTGGTCCACGCCGTTGTTCGTCGATGTGGAAGGCCGGACGCAGGTCGTCGTGGGCGCCACCCATCGGGTGCGCGGATACGATCTCGCGACGGGCGCGGAGATCTGGCAATGCGCGGGGTTGACCGACAACGTGGTCGCGTCGCCGGTGCATTGGCGCGGGATCTTGATCGCCGGGAACAGCTACTATCAGCAATCCATGGTGGCGGTGCGGCTCGCCGGCGCCAAAGGCGACGTCACGGGCACGACGAACGTGGCGTGGAAACTCGGCCGGCTCACGCCGTACGTGTCCTCGCCGCTGCTCTACGGCGATACCCTCTACCATCTCCGCCACAACCAGAACGTGCTCGTGCGGCTGGACCCGGCGACGGGCCAGCTCCGCGGCCAACCGCTCCGGCTCGAAGGCATCAACGACTTCATCTTCGCCTCGCCCGTCGGCGCGGCGGGCCGGATCCACGTGACCGGCCGGGACGGCACGACGGTCGTGCTCCAGCACGA
>CAIWVP010000173.1 GCA_903916195.1 uncultured Verrucomicrobiota bacterium
ACTTCGACTTCGTGAAGTCCGGTTGCGCCGACGAGGAGAGCTTCGCCCAGGAGTTCTGCTGCGTGCCGGCCGACGACAACAGCGCCTTCCTCAGCTACGACCTCATCGCCGGCTGCGAGTACAAGCCCGAGGAACGCTGGGAAGCCGGCTCCGACTACGGCGCGACCGGCGGCGACCTCTTTGTCGGCGTGGACGTCGGCCGCGACCACGACCTCACGGTCATCTGGGTCGTCGAGCGCCTGGGCGACACCTCCTACACCCGCGCCGTCGTGACCATGAAGGGCGAGAGCTTCGCCGCCCAGGAGGACGTGCTTTACCGGTGGCTCGCCAATCCTCGCGTGCGCCGCTGCTGCATCGATCAGACGGGCCTCGGCCGGCAGTTCGCCGAGCGCGCCGCCGAGCGCTACGGCAAGTACAAGGTCGAGGGCGTGGGCTTCACCGGGCCGGTCAAGGAAGAGCTGGCGTACCCCGTGCGCGCCGCCTTCGAGGACCGCACCGTGCGCGTGCCAAACACCAAGGAGATCCGCGCCGACCTGCGCGCGATCAAGAAAGAGACCACGACCAGCGGGAACATCCGGTTCACCGCCGACCGCGGTCGCAACGGCCACGCCGATCGCTTCTGGGCGCTCGCGCTGGCCCTGCACGCCGGGAAGAGACAATCCGGCATCGGAGCCTTCGTCGCATGAATCCCTTCCGCCTCATCGGTCTCGCCGCCGGCGGCATGGTCGCCGGCTACAAGTCCGCCCTCAGCGGCGCGACCGCCCGCTTCCTCCGCGGCGAGGATGGCTCGGGCGATGCCGGCGGCGCCGAGCTGGTCAACCCGCTCACGCAGAGCCCGTGGGTCTACGGCTGCATTTCCCAGCTGGCCCAGACCGTGGCCGGCCTGGAGTTCTACCTGGAGCAAGGCGCGGAAGGTTCCGAGAAGCCGGTCCTCAGCGGCCCGCTCTTCAACCTGCTGCAGCAGCCGCATCCGCTGACCGATCGGTTCGCCTTCTGGGAACTCGTCGTCCACTGGCTAGGCCTGCGCGGCGAGGCCTTCGTCGTGGGTGTCGATGCGGCCGGCGGCGTGGTCGACCTCAGCGCGCGCGGCGGCGTCCGCGCCCTGCGCTCCCTGGTCATCCTGTCGCCCGACCACCTGCGCCACATGGTCGATGGTCACGAGCTGATCGGCTGGGCCTACACCGGCAGCGCCCGGTCCACGCCGCTGCCCACCCAGTTCCTGATGCCGAGCGAGGTCATCCATTGGCGGATGCCCAATCCGTATGACACCTGGCGCGGCCTCTCGCCGCTCCGCGTGGCCACGCTGCCGGCGCAGACCGACTACGCCGCCGCGCAGTTCAGCCGCGGGCTCATGCTCAACAACGCGGACATGGGCTTGATCGTCTCCGGCGATGCCTGGCCCACGCCCGAGCAGCGCGAGACCATCCTCGCCGCCCTGCGCGACCGGAAGCGCAAGGCCGGCACCGCCGATCGTCCGCTGCTGCTCGGCGGCGGCCTCACCGTGGAGAAGCCCTCCATCGCCAGCGCCGACCTGCAGCTGCTCGCAAATCGCAAGTTCGACCGGCAGACCATCTGCGCCATCTACGGCGTGCCCCAGGAGTTGCTCGGCTTCACCGAGGACGCCAATCGCAGCGTGGGCGAGAGCGCCCGGCAGAACTTCGTGGAGAACCGCATCGCGCCGCTCTGCGAACGCCTGGCCGCGCCGTTGCAACCGATGTTCCGCTCCTTTGCCGCCGACCTGCGCGGCGAGTTCGCGGTCGAGGACCATCCGGCCATGCAGGCCGCGCGGCGTGCCCGCTTCGTGACGGCGAAGGACATCTTCTCCGGCATGGGCGTGCCGGTCGCCGTGCTCGACGACGTGTTCGACCTCGGCCTGCCCGAGCTACCGCATGGCCGCACCGTCTTCCTGCCGTTCTCCCTGCAGGCCTCGGGCGAGATGGCCGATGCCCCGGCGCCGAAACCCACGACGCAGGAGGATGCCTTCACCGCCGCCCGCTCCGCGCTGCTCGCCCTGCAACGCTCGGCCGCACCCGCGCCCGCGCCCGCGCCTGCGCCTGCTCCGGTGGCCAAGGCCTCCAATGGTGCCTATGAGGCGAGCATCGCCGGCAGCGTGAAGGACAAGGTGGCCAAGCTTGGCCGCTTCTTCTTCGAGCAGCGTTCGCGCGTGCTCGCTGCGCTCGAGGACAAGTACAAGGGAAAGGCCCTCACCAAGGCCGCGGGCGACATCTTCGACCAGGGCGCGGAGGATGCCTTGCTCAAGCCGCGCATCAACAAGCTGCTGATCGCCGATCTGGAGTTCGGCGGTGCCCAGTTGTTCACCGAGCTGGATCTCGGTGCCTTCGCGCTGCCGCCCCAGGCCGCCATTGACTACCTGGCCCTGCGCGAGCCGCGCATCGTGGGCATCAACAAAGAGACCGGCCGCCGCATCAGCTCGACCATCGCCGATGGCCTCGACGCCGGCGACTCCTTCGAACAGCTCAGCAAGCGGATCAAAGAGGTCTTCACCGACGCCACCGATCGCCGCGCCGAGATCATCGCCCTCACCGAGACCAACAGCGCGGTCAACTCCGGCCGCTTCGGCGCCATGGAGACCGCCGGGGTCGAGGCCAAGGGCTGGCTGACCAGCCACCTCGACGGCACCCGCGCTTCGCACCTGGCCTGCGAGGAGCAGGGCGCCATCGGTGTGACCGACCTCTTCGCCAATGGCCTGATGCACCCCGGCGACCCCAGCGGCCCAGCCAAGGAGGTCATCAACTGCCGCTGCCATCTCACCGCCGAAGCCGGGCCGGAAGGCCGCGCCGTTCCCCGGTGCGAGAGGCTGCTCACCTGGGAAGAGCACAAACGCTCCAGGATGCCCCAGGACGTTCCGGGGGGTGTCGACACACGTCCCGGGGGCTCCAAACGCAATGGCGGGCAAGATCCGCAAATTGCAAAGCCGGTCTGATACCCGCACCCGATCCCATGAACACGCTTTCCGACCTCTACGCCGCCATCCGCGCCAAGTCCCCCGGCCGCATCGTCACCCTGAGCGACAACCGCGAAGGCCTCCGCACCGGCCTGGCCTGCGAGGTCAAGGCCGTCGAGGGCGAGCCGGCCATGATCGACTTCATCGCCACCGACGAGACGCTCGATCGCTACAGCGAGGTCATCAAGCTCGATGGCTGGGAGCTCGGGCCCTACAAGGCCAACCCCGTCGTCGTCGATAGCCACAACTACTACACCATCGCCAACATCATCGGCCGGTCCGAGAAGGTGTGGGTCGAGAAGGGGCAGATGTGGAACCGGGTGAAGTTCGCCCTGGACAACCCGCTCGGCGCCCTCGCCCACAAGCTCTCGGCCGGCGGCTTCATCAAGAGCGAGTCCGTGGGCTTCATCCCCCTGGAGTGGACCGATGGCCAGAAAGCCGGCGAGCCCTACCGCACCTTCACCAAGCAGGAACTCATCGAGATCAGCCTGGTCGCCGTTCCCGCCAATCCGGGCGCGACCATCGGCGCCGGTCTCAAGGCTGGCACCATCGCCCCCGCCGATGTCCGCGCCGCTGCGGACCTCTTGCTCACCCTTTGCAGCGACCAGGCAACCCCTCCGGACGACGCCCGCTCCGCGGTCCGGGGGGGTGATGCGGAGCAGAAGCTGTACGCCTCCATCCTCCGGTTCGCAGATGCGAGCCGGGGCAAACACTGAGCCGCGGAGGCCGGCTCGCAGAAACAATCGTCCCCTAGATCCCATGAAGAAAATAGCATCACGCCGTCACAGTTCGCTCCGTCTCAGCTTCATTCTCGCCGGCCTCGGCATCGTGTGCCTCTTGGCGCTCGCGTTCGTGGCCTTCCACCCCGCATCGCCGCTCCACGGCTTTGCGATGGCATCCATCGCCTCCCTCGGCGTGCTGCCGATATTCGGCCTCACGACGTCGCCCGCGGAGGATGCCGCGACCAAGGCGCTCGCCGCCCTGGAAGACATCCAGAAGTCCCAAGCCGCCCAGGAGAAGAACTGGGCGCTCGTCAAAGAACTGCCCGAGCAGGTCGTGAAGATCACGACTGACCTGAATTCGTTCGAGAAACAGTTCGCGTTGATGCGCTCCGGGCAGCTCCGGGAGCGCCGCGCCGCAGTCCGCGCCACTCAGACCGTTTCCGACGAGTGCGCCGCCAACATCATAGCGTGCTGCCTCGCCACCCGCCTGAAGGCTGCCGGCAACCTGGAGGCCAAGCAGGCCGACCTGTACGCCGGCATCTACAAGGAGATCACCGGTGAGGAATGGAAGACCGCGCTCGCCTCGTCCGATATCCCGCTGCCCACAGAGTACCGCGGCGAGGTCGTCGAGCTGGTGTCCGCCTTTGGCGATGCGCGCAAGTACGGCACCGTCATCCCGCTCGGCACTGGCACCGTGAACCTGCCCAGGATGGGCACCGACCCCACGTTCGGCTTGATCGCGACTTCTGGATCGGTCGGCGAGAAATCCCCCACCGCCGTCAACGTGACGTTCACGCCGCAGAAGTTCGGCGGCCTCGTCCGTATCCCCTCGGAACTGGACGACGATTCCATCATCGGCCTCGGTCAGTTCATCGCGCGCTACGCCGCCCGCCAGATGGCCTACTGCGAGGACTGGCAGTTCTTCCGCAGCACGGGCGCCGGCTCCGGCCTAAACGGCTCGGTCGAGGGGCTCTGCGTCTCCACGATCACCAACAGCAAGGTGACCCAGCAGGCGTCGACCAAGACGAAGTACAGCGACGCCACGCTCGCCCAGATCCGGCTTATCCGGTCGCAGGTCGATGCCGCCGCGCTCGGCATGGCCGCCTACTACTGCCATCCCACGTTCGAGCAGCACTTCTCCGGGCTCAACACGGCGGGCGACAAGCCGTACCAGTTGAGCGGCCTCAAGGGTGCCACGCTCGACGGGTTCCCCATCCGCTGGGTCGATGCCATGCCGGCCTACTCGACTTCGGCCAACGTCTCGAAGGTGTTCCTGCTCTTTGGCGACCTCTCCTACCAGTACCTCGGGCTTCGCGGCTCGATGCGGTTCGAGAGCTCGGCCGAAGCCGCGTTCGCCACCGACGAGATCCTCGTCCGCGCGCTCGAACGGATGACCATCGGCCTGATGGCCACCGGTGCCGTGAGCGGTCTCCAGACCGCCGCGAGCTAAGCAATCTTGCCGTGGCGGCCGGTTGGTCCCGGGCCGCCGCGGCATCCTCGGCCGGGCGGGGGCGTCATGCTCCCGCCCGGTTTTCCCCGCCGCCTTCCTCTTCTGCCTTCCCGAGATGCGAGACCTCGACCTGATGCTTCACATGGAAAACCTCGACCGCTCCATCCCCGCTGCCCCGGCCAATCGCGCCGTCCCATCCCCGCAGCGCCCCGCCGCCGCCGCCGCGACCGCGCCCGCCGTGGACCGCCCAAGGCGCTCCGGACACCGCACCCCGCCCGGCCTGCGCGCCCCGTTCATGAATCCGTCCCCCATCGTCATCCGATGAAACTCTCCTGGCCTTCGCTCCTTCGCGCCTTCGCTGCTCAATTCTTCCTCTGCCTCGCCGCGACCGCCGCGACCGTCACGGGAACGGTCCGCGACTCCGCCGGCACGCTCTACAGCGGCGAGGTGAAGTTCGTGCCCGACACGCTGCAGCGCGTGCGCGTGATCGGGGCCGACCTGCTCGCCCCGACCACGGTCACCGCCACGGCGACCAACGGCGTGGTGACCGCCACGCTGCGCGAGGGCGATTACTACGTGGGCATCGGAGCGGCGAAACAGTTCCGCATCAGCGTCGGCGCGGCCGATGGCACCTTCAACCTGCTCGACCTGATCGTCGGTGGAACCGACAACATCTCGCCCACCGTCATCGGCCTGGCGCTCAAGGCCGACAAGACCAACGCCGTGGTCGTGGGCATGACCACGCCGACGCCACCGAGCAC